>CAMOYW010000129.1 GCA_946630405.1 uncultured Clostridia bacterium
ATTTCCTGACTTCACGGTTGTTAAAGCGGTTATATGTGGTGTAGCTTGCCCACATCCTGATACCCAAAACGACATTACCGTCTTTTGTAAGCACATAACGGATAGGTTCGGGCTTTTTATAACGCCTGCCTCGAGTATAGATCTGCCTTCCTATGGACTCCTCTATGGATTCGGGCGTAACACCTTTTTGTATCACATAGCCTTTTTTTGCGGCAAATTCGGTGATAAGACTGTCAAAGTCAGCTCGTCTGCCCGCACTTACCGAAGGCTGCACTTCGTTAGCGGAACCGGGTAAATCGGGTGTGCTCTCGTTGGTTGAACTTACCAACCCGAATAGTTTATCCAAAAAACCCATTTTCATCCCCCCTTTTGTTGTATTTTAGCACATATATATATAAATTACAATAGGGGATGTAAAAAAATCACATCCCCTTTTATAATCATCGCACCTCACTTATTAACGGAATGAAACAAAGGAAGTTTTGCGGTGCGATCAATTATTAAAACTGGTCTTCGCCTCTTAGCGCATCGGCGTTTGTTTCGCCCGTTCTGACCTTTACCGTGGTATCTATGCCGTATACGAATATCTTACCGTCGCCTATATTGCCCGTATAGAGAGCCTTCTTTGCTGCAGATATAACATCCGTAACGGGTACTTCACATACGACCACCTCGACTTTTATCTTGGGTAAAAGATTTGTGGTGACTTCTGCGCCTCTGTAATACTTGGTATTGCCCTTCTGTATTCCGCAACCCATTACATTAACGACCGTCATACCCGTAATGCCCACACGTTCGAGTTCATGTTTAAGCACCTCAAATCTATCCATTTTACATATGATCTCGATTTTGGACATAGGTATGTCACTTGCGGGAAGCTTGCTTTCCGTCATTACCTGTACAGGAACAGCCTCATCCGAAGAAACTGCCTCTTTGGCATTATTACCTAAAGGAGATGCGGTAAGCGCCGGCATAAAGTCTGCATACGAACCCTGTGTAAGACCATGTTCAAGTGCATCAAGACCGATGACCTCTTCCTCCGTAGTAACACGAAGTCCTACGGTATGCTTTATTATCATAAACACTATGGTCATAGCTATCGCCACAAATGCAAGTACCGCAGCAACACCTACCAGCTGAACGAAAAATCTGCTCGGGTCACCCGTTATGAATAGACCGCCTTCTCTTCCGAAAAGACCTACGCAAAGGGAACCGAAAAGACCACATGCACCGTGTACACCTATTGCACCTACGGGGTCGTCTATTTTAAGCTTCTGATCTACGAATTCAACAACTACTACAAGAAGTATACCCGAAATAATACCTATAACGGCGGCTGCCCAAGGGTCTACCGCACTGCAGCCTGCGGTAATTGCCACAAGACCCGCAAGAGAGCCGTTAAGCGTCATTGAAACGTCGGGTTTCTTGTACTTGATCCATGTGTAGAACATTGCGGATATGGTCGCCATTGCGGCTGCAATATTTGTGGTCATAAATACGTTACCGACATCATTTGCCTGTTCAAGTGTGGATATACCGTAGCTTGAAGCGGGATTAAAACCGAACCAACCCATCCAGAGTATGAATACACCGAGTGCGCCGAGGGTGAGGGAATGTCCGGGGATAGCCTTCGCCTTTCCGTCCTTGTCATACTTTCCGATACGAGGTCCCAGTATTTTTGCGCCGATAAGTGCGGATATACCACCTACCATATGAACGACCGTTGAACCTGCGTAATCGTGGAATCCTGTCCATGTGCCGATTTTAAGAGTGCTGAGCCAGCCGCCGCCCCAGATCCAATGTCCTTCAATAGGATATATAAGCGTACTTATAACAATTGAGTAAATAAGATAGGATTTAAACTTTGTTCTCTCTGCCATAGCTCCCGATACGATCGTTGCGGATGTTGCACAGAATACCGTGTTAAACATAAAATGCACCCAAAACGGTACCGTTCCCGTATCGTAGCTACCCGTTGTGAATAGATCGATACCTCCGAATACGGGACTTAATGCACCGAACATTATACCGTAGCCTACAAGCCAGAACACGAGCGAACCGAAGCAGAAATCCATCAAATTCTTCATGATGATGTTACCTGCATTTTTTGCCCTTGTAAAGCCCGTCTCGACCATCGCAAAGCCTGCCTGCATCCAAAAGACGAGTATCGCACCAAGTATCAACCATATTGTATCTATTGCATTAAAATTACTCATATTTCTTACCTCCAATAAAAAAAGGTCAACCGTCACTCGGATCCAAAAGTGACAATTAACCTCGTCGTTAATAAAATAGGAGCCGAGTTATAAACTCGACTCCTTTGCCTTTGTTTGCATTATAATACATAATTTTAAAAAATGCAAGCACTATTTTTAATTTTTTTAATTTTTTTTGCTTTTTACTTTTTTAAATACCGAAAAAGCCCTTTTTCTTCTTTTCCGTCTTACCGCCGTTTTTAAATTCTCTCAAAAGCTCCTTTTGCTCGTTATTGAGATCTTTGGGGATCACGACCTTTAATGTAACCACCTGGTCGCCTCTGTTGTTGCTGTTGTGTACGTCATACGCTCCCTTGTTTCTGAATGTCACCTGATAATCCGGCTGAGTACCGGGCTTGACGGTATAGTCCTTATCTCCGTCTATTGTAGGTATCTTCACATCCACACCGAGAGCCGCATCCACCATACTTATTTCAAAGTCCACAAACAGGTCGTTGCCTTTTCTTATATATATGGGGCTGGGTAAAACATTTACACGCACGTAAAGGTCGCCGTTAGGTCCTCCGTTTGAACCTGCACCGCCAAGCCCCGATTTCCTGACAGCCTGACCGTGACTTATGCCCTTGGGTATATCCACGTATACATCCTTCACGTTCTTCACATTTCCGCTGCCCGAGCATTTCGGACACTTTTCCTTAATGACCTTACCCGTACCGTTACATTCGGTACAAGTGGTCACGGTCTGCATAATGCCGAGTATAGTCTGCTTTTCGACCCTCATCTGACCCGAACCGCCGCATTTATGACACGTTTCGGGATATGTACCCGGCTTTGCTCCGTTACCCTTACAATCGGGACAAATTTCGTACACGGGAACTTTTACGCTCTTCCTACAGCCGAACATGGACTCCTCAAAAGAAATGGTAAGATTTATCTCATTATCTCTTCCCCTTCTGGGCCCGTTACTTCTTCTTGACGTTCCGCCTCCGAAAAAGTCTCCAAATCCGCCGCTGAAGCCTCCGCTGCCGAATATGCCGCTGAATATGTCGCCCATATCCATACCCGAGAAGCCTCCGGCACCGCCCATATTACCGGCTCCGTCAAAGGCTGCATGACCGTATTGATCGTAAGCGGCGCGCTTTTGCTCATCGCTCAGTACCTCATTAGCCTCGTTGACCTCTTTAAAGCGGGCTTCTGCCTCCTTATCACCGGGATTTGCATCGGGGTGATACTTCTTCGCCATTTTACGGTATGCCTTCTTTATATCCGAGGCCGAAGCATTTTTATCTATGCCGAGTACTTCGTAGTAATCTCTTTTTGCTGCCATTTGGCGTCACCTCTGTAACCTCTCAAAAGGAGGCGTGAGCCTCCCTTTGAGTAATAGTAATAATAATTATCAGTCAACTACTTCTCCGTCGCCTGCGTTTGAAGCGCCTGCGTCTGCACCCGCACCTGCCATGTCGTTGGGGTTGATGCCTGCTGCCTGTGCCGCCTCATAAAGCTTTGTGGAGAATTCCTGTACGGTCTTGTTGAGGTCTTCACAACCTGCCTTAAGAGCCGATACATCGCTTTCGCTCATGCTCTCAGCCGTCATACCGCTGTTGAGCTTTTCAAGGTTTTCAACCTGAGCGTTGATCTTTGCCTTATCCTCTTCGCTTATCTTGTCGCCGAGGTCGGTAAGAAGCTTCTTTGTCTGGAATACAAGGCTGTCTGCCTCATTCTTTGTATCTACGGCTTCCTTACGCTTCTTATCCTGCTCTGCGTACTGCTCTGCTTCCTTCACAGCCTTTTCAATGTCTGCATCGCTGAGGTTCGTGCTTGAAGTAATGGTAATGTTCTGCTCCTTGCCCGTTCCGAGATCCTTTGCGGTAACTTTGGTGATACCGTTAGCATCTATATCAAAGGAAACTTCGATCTGAGGTATTCCTCTGGGAGCGGGAGCGATACCGTCAAGGCGGAAACGTCCGAGGCTCTTGTTATCTCTTGCAAGGGGTCTTTCACCCTGTACTACGTTTATATCAACAGCTGTCTGGTTATCCTCGTAGGTCGAGAATACCTGCTTCTTGTTTGTGGGTATAGTAGTATTTCTGGGGATAAGGGGTGTTGCCACGCCGCCTGCCGTCTCAATACCAAGTGTAAGAGGTGTTACATCAAGAAGAAGGATGTCCTTGCCTGCGCTGTCCGCATCGCCCGAAAGCTTGCCGCCCTGTATGGAAGCACCGATAGCAACGCACTCATCGGGGTTGATACCCTTGAAAGGATCCTTGCCCGTTATCTTCTTAACTTCATCCTGTACTGCGGGTATTCTTGTAGAACCACCCACAAGAAGAACCTTGTCAAGCTCGGAAGCAGATATGTCCGCATCCTTCAAAGCATTCTGTACGGGAACTATGGTAGCATCTACAAGGTCGTGAGTAAGCTCATCAAACTTGGCTCTTGTAATGGTCACATCAAGGTGCTTGGGACCCGTTGCATCTGCGGAAATGTAAGGAAGGTTTACATTTGTAGTGGTTGCGCTTGAAA
>CAMOYW010000130.1 GCA_946630405.1 uncultured Clostridia bacterium
AGTGAGGGCATACGGTGTAGCTCACATTCTCTCCCGCACCGATAACGTTTATATTCATCATTTTTGCCATATTTACCGCCTTGGTAACTATCATACTCACCATATCCTGCGGAATAGTGACCATAACCACACCCGTAAGGGGAAGGCTCTGCATTACGGTAAGCACTATGTCGCCCGTTCCGGGAGGCATATCCACCACAAGGTAGTCAAGCTCGCCCCACAAGGTCTCATTCCAAAACTGCGTTACACAGCTTGAAAGCATGGCACCTCTCCATATAACGGGCTGATCCTCGTCGGGAAGCATAAGATTAAGGCTCATGACCTTTATACCGTCTGCGTTTTCGGGAGGAATGATCATCTCTCCGTTTGAAAAGGCTCTTCTGCCCGTCAGACCCATAAGTCTTGTGGCACTGGGACCTGTGATATCGGCATCCAAAAGACCCACCTTATAGCCGCTTTTAGCAAGCTGTTTGCTTACCGCTGCGGCAACGGTGGACTTTCCCACTCCGCCTTTTCCGCTCATTATACCTATCACATTTTTGATTTTATTGGCGGGATTGTTCACTATCCCACAATTCCCCGAATCGTTACCGCATTTACCGTTTGAAGGGCAACTGCTGCAATCGCTCATTGTTATATCATCCTTTCGTTAATTATATCTTTGTTTAGTATTCTTTCAACATATCAAAATGTCTTCTGTATCTTTTTGGGATAGTAATATCGCAAAAATAATCAATTTCCGCAAAAAAAGCCGCTATGGCGTTAAATCCCTCATTGTAAAACAGCTTTATTCTTTTTGTTTTGTCTGTTATTCCTTTATAATCGGCAGGGCAAACAAAAGTCCAATCCGCGCTCTCGTTGTCAAATATGACCCTATAATACTTGTCAATATCAAGAGCATTGCGCCCCGTTTTTTTAAGTAATATATTATGCTCCACGCATTCATCCAAAAGCCCCACTATCGCCTTACTCATATCATACGAAACAAGAGCAAGCTTAGGTTCTTTGGATTTTAATACATCCTCATTGTTTTTACTGTATATTTCAATATCCATTTTTCACCTCAGTGTACCATCAAGAGCTTAAATATAAGGTCAAGTCCGAGTGAATACAGCGCAATTGAAAAGGGTTTACCCAAAATGATTATCCAAATAAAGGTGGATTTTTTGATTTTGGTAGTGCCCGCAAGGTAACACAAAAAATCGTCCGGAGCTACGGGGAAAAATATGGCAAAGGCAAGAAGCTTTGCAAAGGGTTTTCCCGGCTCCGTCCAGCTGTCGTATTTGTGTATTATTTTGGGCGAAAACATGGTTTCTATAAGCGGTCTTCCGTAACGCCTTGCAAGGTAAAAAGCCGCAATGGAGCCTATCACGATGCCCACGTAGTTAAGTATAAATCCCTTTACGGGTCCAAAGAGCAGAACGCCTGCAAGGCAACTTATACCGCCGGGGATTATGGGGAAAATCACCTGTACGAACTGTATCAGCAAAAACAGGGCATAGCTCCATATACCGAAGGGCTCCATAAACTCCTCCAGCCTTTCCTGAGAGGAAAAAATGCCTTTTTTCCAGCCCCATACCATAAACCATAGACAAAGGATAAAACCTATTATGGATACGATATGAGTGATGATAGCGATTATTTTTTGTGTTTTCATATTTACGAACCAAGCATCCCGAGGAGTTCTTCCTCGTTGATTATAGGTATGTTCAGCTCCTTCGCTTTCTTGTTTTTGGCAGAAGCCGAGGTTACATCGTTATTTACAAGAAAATCCGTTTTGGAAGATACCGAGGAGGTGACGTTTCCGCCTCGTTTTTCAATTTCCGCCTGCATCTCCTTGCGGTTTTTAAAATGATTTACGCTTCCCGTTATTACGAAAGTTTTTCCGCTTATTTCACTTTCCGTAACTTCCTCTGCCTCGGCAAAGGTAAGGTATGCGACAGCCTTTTTTATAAGCTCCCTGTTTGTCTCATCCGAAAAATAATCAATGACGGCTCGGGCTGTGGTCAAGCCTATATCTCTTACCGCCACAAGTTCCTCTTCGGTCGCATTCATTATTTTTTCGAGAGAATTTCCGAAAGCTCTGCATAAAACTCTTGCTCCGCCCACGCCCACATTTTCTATGCCGAGCGCATATATAAAGCGTGAAAGTTCCGTGTTTTGAGATGTTTTTATTGCCGATACGAGGTTATCAAAGGATCTTTTTCCGAAGCCTTCAAGCTCCGTTATTTTATCTTCATGCTCATAAAGGGTGTATATATCGGGATATACGTCAAGCAAACCTTCGTTGACGAACCTTTCCACGGTGTTTTCGGAAAGCCCTTCTATATTCATGGCATCTCTTGAAGCATAGTGACTCATAAGCAATACCCTTTGTGCCTTGCAGTTGGGGTTTGTGCATTTAAGAAACTCGCCGTCTTTTATACCGACTTTTTCCGTTTTACCGCCGCACACGGGGCAGGTATCGGGAGGGACGATATTGTTTCCTTTAGTAAGGCTTTCGGCAACCTGCGGTATTATCATATTTGCTTTGTATACGCTTATAGTGTCGCCCACACCGAGTTCAAGCTCCTTTATAATGCTGAGGTTATGCAAGGATGCCCTTGCCACGGTCGTGCCTTCAAGCTCCACGGGGTCAAACACCGCTATGGGATTTATAAGCCCCGTTCTCGAAGTGCTCCATTCTATTTTGCGGAGTATGGTCTGCGCCGTTTCATCCGCCCATTTAAAAGCTATTGAATCCCTTGGGAATTTAGCCGTTTCCCCAAGGCTTTCGGAGTATGCGATATCGTTAAAGGTCAGTACAAGTCCGTCGGTAGCAAAACGGTTTTGAGGTATCTCCCGTTCAAAATCAAGCACCGCTTCTTCCATACTTTGTGAGTCTACGAGCCTGCGTTTTACACAAGCAAAGCCGAGACTTTCAAGAAAATCAAATTGCTCGGATTTTTTGGAAAAGGTTTTATCTTGTGCGCTTACAAGCCCGAAAGCGATAAAACAAACGTTTCTGCGGGCGCAAACCGCACTGTCAAGCTGCCTTACGGAGCCTGCGCAAAGGTTTCTCGGGTTCTTGTACAGCTCCCCGTCGGGAAGACCGGAATTTATTCTGTCAAAATCCTCAAAGGATATAACAGCCTCGCCGCGCAATGTAAGCTCACCTTTAAAGGGTATATGCAGGGGAAGATTTTTAAATACCTTGGCATTATGTGTAATGTCTTCTCCTATTTCGCCGTTGCCTCGTGTTACTGCCTGCACAAGCTCTCCCTCTTTGTATGTGAGCACGACCGTAAGACCGTCCATTTTAAAGGAAAGTATAGCTTTATTACTTCCCGCAAAGGCTTCAAGCTCGGCTATCACCTTCGTTTTGTTAAGGGAAAGCATCCTTTTGGGGTGGCGCACCTTTTTAAGCTCACCGAGTACCTCATAGCCCACTCTTTGCGTGGGCGAATCCGCAAGCACCGTCCCGAGCTTTTCTTCAAGGGCAACAAGCTCGTCATAAAGCTCATCATAGCGCTTATCGCTCATTATTTGTGTGCCCGTGCTGTAATAGGCTCTTGCTGCCTCGTTAAGCAGAGCAGTCAGCTCCTTTAATCTGTCCATTATGTTTTAGTCCTCTCTGAGCTTGACCACTCTTGCGGCTTTTCGTCTGTTGCTGTCCTGTTGCTGGGCATAATGCTTTTGAGTGGTATTTATGTTGTTGTGCCCGAGCACATCCGCCACAAGATATATATCTCCCGTTTCCTTGTACAGCTCCGTGCCGTAGGTGGAACGAAGCTTGTGAGGAGATATCTTCTTTTGAGGGGTAACGTTTACGGCATATTTTTTGACCATTTTTTCTACGGAGCGCACCCCTATACGCTTGTTTTGCAAGGACAGGAAAAGAGCGTTTTCGTGTCCTTCAAGCGGTGTCATTTCGTTTCTGAGGGAAATATAATCTTTAAGCGCTTTTTCCACTTCCGCACCGAAATATACGCTCATACGCTTATGTCCCTTTCTCGTGATGACTACGCTGTTCGCACCGAAATCAATGTCGTTTAGATCTATACCCACAAGCTCACTCACACGCATACCCGTTCCCAAAAGCGTGGTGATAATGGCAAGGTCTCTTGCTTTTGTAAGAGCGTGAAAGCGTTGCTGTCCTTTTGTCAGTTCAAGCCCCGACTCCACACTGTCCAAAAGGCGTGCCACTTCATCGGGTTCAAGCCTGATTATTTCCTTTTGTCTTATTTTGGGAGTGTCAGCGAGTTCTGCGGGGTTTGTTTCCAGCTTTTCTGTCTTGCAAAAGTAGTTGTAAAGCTTTCTGACAGCCGCAAGTTTACGGCTTTTGCCGTTTTCCGCATTGCTTACTTCCGCATAACCGCCGTCCTCGTCTTCCTTTATGTAGTACGATAAATAATCGAGATATTCGTTTATATCCACCACCTTAAGTCCCGCAATGTCTTTAAGAGTCAAAGACTTAATGCTTCTGCCCTCAAATTCGGGCTTTTCCTGTACGAGAAAGCCGAAAAACAGCTTTAGATCGTAGGCGTAGCCAAGCCTTGTTTTGGGCGTAGTGGTAGACCCCAAAGATAAAAAAAGCTCTCTGCAAAACGAGGGAAGTTCCTTTAAAACCTCTCTCGTTTTTTGTATAACTTTATTGTCGTCTTCTTTTTGATAGGTCATATCATCGCTCCTTGCATTTTATTATAAACCAAATCATCTAAAAATACAAGGGAAATAAAATCC
>CAMOYW010000131.1 GCA_946630405.1 uncultured Clostridia bacterium
TCCGCCCCTTATGTGCCGCTCGGACTTGTTTACTTCCAATACCTCACGCACCGCCTTTGCAAGCGGCGGGTCTATTTTTATAAGCCTGTCGGTCAGGTCTTTATGCACCGTCGATTTGCTTATCCCAAATTTTTTGGCTGTCTCCCTTACGGTCGCCTTGGTTTTTATTATGTACTCCCCGACCTCGATAGCGCGCTGTTCAATATAATCTTTCAAAATAAAAACTCCCATAGTTCTTTGTACAGTATATGCTTGATTTGTGAAAATCAGCACTGCAAAGGGTGTGGGAGTTTTTTAGTTCTATAGTGTCAGACCTCTGTTAGCATTCGGGTATCGCAATCAGCTCCACTTGTTTTCAAGTATTTTTTCAAGCTTTTTGAAATCACAGCAACGTTTTGTTAAGTTATGTGATTTTTCGGGGGTCTCGGTTATGATTTTGTATAGCTTGTTGGCTTTTTTGATTATATTTTCGATATTATCATTACACCAATCAAGCTGATTATCTAAAAGTTGCTTGTAATATCTATCCTCGGCGGAATCCGATGATCTGATTTTTATATCTATCGGAATTATGACCTCGTTGTTTACGGGTATCATATTATTGAAATTAAGACATCCGATGAGTTTACCGTGTTTATCATAGACCTTTGAAAAATCTTTGTCATTTTTCATTTTTTCGTGTTTTGGTTTTGGAGAAGTGAGCGGAATACAGTATAGTTTATTATCACATATAACTACGGTTCTGATAAAAGGCCACTTTTCTATATTTAATTGAGGCGAAACAGACATAATATTTTCGTCAACATTGGCTAAATCACGCACATATTTTAAATTCAAATGATATAATCTAAGTCGTTTGTGTTGCATAATATCACTCCTAAAAAAAAGGCTGTGCCGCGAAAGCACAGCCGGTAAAGCCAAAACTCCCACTTACGGTAGGATCCACTGCTCTTAAAACTCCCACTCACAGTAGGGGCCACTGCTTTTTACAGGAGCGAGCTCCCATAAGATAAGCACAGCTTATCATCACTTGTGTTATACAAAATTTAATGAAGTATGTCAATGCTGAATTTGCAATAATTGTTGAGTGATAAAAAGTGTGAAGCGAAAAGCTTATTTCTGCTTCATGTCTTAAAAATATTCAATGTACTTTCAAAATATAAGTTGACACTGTTTTTTCGCATCGGTATAATAAATACAATAGGGCAGCATTGATATTAACTGATATTTGTAAGAAAGAGAAATGAGAAATGGACAAGATCAATTTTATTATTACAAAAGATTCCTTTCGCGTGGACAACGCAGTACATGGGGAAACAAACGAAAAGATCGAAAAATTTTTAAAGGCACCTTATGAGATGTTTTACGAGCAGGCTTTTTCTGCCCGTCCTGAGTATCTTGATGCAGCAGGGGATTATATTTTTCGCCTTGCAGAAATGTTTATTGAAAAACTTTCGGCTATTTCCGGAATAGAATTAAGCCGTGAAAAAACAGAGTTTGTTCCCGATGACGAAACTTTGGAAACACTTCTTGACAGTGTTCCGTTTGCGATCGGTGCAGAGTTTGTTACAAAAACATGGGTGAAACGGCAATTCAGATGTTTTCTTGATATATTTAAAAAAGAGATCAAAGCATACAAGGGGAAAGTTTCGCTCTATTTTGCCGAAAAAAATTCAAAGCTGCATATTCCCGAACGAGTATTTTTCCATTTGGTAGAGAATAAAAAAGATGATCTTCCTTTTGCTTTTCTTGCTACTTATGCAACAAAAACCGAAACGGGTGCGGTGCGTCATGTTCCATTGCAATATGCACTTACCGAATATAACGGAGATAAAACAAAAATACTTGATTTGCTTTCGTGTCTTAACAAAGCAGCCGAGGTTTCGGAAATTATCGGTGAATTTATGGAAAGCGGAGAATTGTTTCATCCACTTGGGCTTGGTGCGGATGAAGCATATCGATTACTTCTGGATATACCGAAACTTGAAGAAGCGGGAATACGCTGCCGTATTCCAAATTGGTGGAAAAAAAGGTATACAAGCGTTGCACTCTCGGTAAAAGTCGGGGATGATAAACCGAACTTATTGGGGTTTGACTCGGTTTTGAGTACATCTCCAAGTTTGACTGTCGGCGGTGTGCCCCTGACGGAAGAGGAAATAAAACAGCTTTTAAAGCAAACAGAAGGCCTGTCATTTATAAAAGGCAGATGGATAGAAGTAGACCATGCGAAACTCAATGAACTGCTTGCACAAATGAAAAAATGCAGGGGTGAAATGAGCCTTCTTGAAGCTATCCGCACCGAAATATCCGCAAAAGGTAAAGATTCGGACGAAAACAATATTGTTGTGACAAACGGGAAATGGTTAAAGGAATTTTTGAAAAAACTGCGCGAACCCGTGAAACTCAAAGATGAAAAACTGCCGGAAAGTTTCAACGGAGAACTGCGTCCTTATCAGAGTGTGGGCTGTAGGTGGCTGCTGCAAATGAATAAAATAGGTTTTGGCGCTTGTCTTGCAGATGATATGGGTTTGGGAAAAACCGTGCAGATACTTTCGTTTTTGGAGATATTGCGGTCAAAAGACCTAAATGCAAAAATCCTGCTTATTGTGCCTGCCTCTCTTTTGGGAAACTGGAAAAAGGAAGCGGAAAGATTTGTGCCGAATATGAATGTCGAAATATTGTACGGAAGCCGCTCCGATGTGCTGTCGGAACGATTTGGGACTTCAAACGCATTTTTGACCGTTACCACATACCGTATGGCTTGTGCTGTAAAAAGTCTGTATGAGCGTACATGGGACTGCATTATACTTGATGAAGCGCAGGCTATCAAAAATCCTGCCACAAAACAGACAAAAACCATCAAGCAATTTAAAAGCCGTATGAAAATTGCTCTTACGGGAACACCGATAGAAAACGAGCTTTTTAACCTATGGTCGATATTTGATTTTCTTGATACAGGCTTGCTTGGCAGTAAAGAGGAGTTTCGTTCTTTCTGCCGCAGTCTGAATGATGACCCGCAAGGTTACACAAGATTGAAAAATATAATATCGCCGTTTATGCTTAGAAGACTAAAGACCGATAAGAAAATCATATCGGATCTGCCGGAAAAGATGGAACAAAATGATTATATCGAATTGTCCAAAAAACAGAAAGTTCTTTATAAAAAATTACTTGTACAAACAGAAGAACAGCTTTTAAACAGCGAAGGAATACAGCGTAAAGGTCTTATTTTGTCATTGCTACTGCATCTTAAACAGATATGCAATCACCCCGATCAATATCTTGGACAAGAGGAGTTTGAACCGACACAAAGCGGCAAGTTTGAAATGCTGAAAGAAATATGCCAAACCATATACGAAAAACGGGAAAGAGTATTGGTATTTACTCAGTTCAGGGAAATGACAGCACATCTTGACAATTACCTTGCGGAGATATTTCACTGCAGGGGCGGGGTCATACACGGCGGAGTAAGTGTAAATGAGCGTGCCGAACTTGTTGAACGTTTTCAGAGCGAAGAATATATGCCGTATATGATCTTATCGGTAAGAGCAGGCGGTACAGGCCTTACCCTCACAAAGGCAAATCATGTTATACATTTTGATCGTTGGTGGAATCCGTCGGTGGAAAATCAAGCTACAGACCGGGCTTTTCGTATAGGACAGGATAAAAATGTAATGGTACATAAATTTGTTTGTCAAGGCACGGTTGAGGAAAAAATAGATAAACTGATCTCATCTAAAAAGGAACTTGCAGAAAATGTTATCGGCGAAAGCGGAGAAAGCCGCCTTACAGAAATGAGTAATGACGAGTTGTTGTCAATGCTTCGCCTTGAAGTCTGAGAGGTGAAACGAAATGTCAAAAAAGAAATATGGGGAAGAAGTATATTATTCGCAGCCTACAAATAATGAACTTGTCAAAAAAGCAAGATCAGCTGCGGAAAAGGCAGCAAAAAAGGGCAAAACATTAAATCCTGTTATAATTACGGGAAATAAGATAGCAAAAAGCTGGTGGGGCATAGCGTGGTGCCATAATCTTGAAAAATATGCCGATTATGAAAGCAGGCTGCCAAGAGGTAAAAGATATGTTAAACTGGGTTCGGTCGTGGATCTGCAAATAGATAAAGGAAAAATAAACGCAAAAGTTCAGGGCAGCAGAAAGACTCCTTATAAAGTGGAAATACGAATAAATCCCCTGTCTGAACAGCAGACGGAAAATATTACAGCTAAATGCGGCTTAAAGGTGGAGAACCTCAATAAACTTATAAGCGGAGATTTTCCTGCGGAATTAAAAGATGTTTTCATAGGTGAAGATGGGCTTTTCCCAAAACCCGGAGAAATATCTTTTAATTGCAGCTGTCCCGATTGGGCGTATATGTGCAAGCACGTTGCGGCTGTTCTTTACGGTGTCGGTGCAAGACTGGATGAAGATCCTATGCTGTTCTTTTCTTTAAGAGGGATAGATACAAATCGTTTTGTAGATGTTGTTATCGCAAACCGCACGGAAATGATGCTTGAAAATATAAATAAACCAAGCAAACGCATACTCTCGGATGTTGATTTGTCGGAAGTTTTTGGGGTATTGTAAAATAACGGGGTGACAATATGGAATCACGCAATTATGAAATCAAGAAAAATTTGCTGTTTATTATTTCCTCTTAAAATTATATGATAGATATTGGTACTGCTTTGGTTTCTTGCTG
>CAMOYW010000132.1 GCA_946630405.1 uncultured Clostridia bacterium
AGTTTATCGTTGAGCGTGGAGGCAACAAAAGAATAAGACTAAAATCAGGTGATTATTATGTAAAGTATATACCCGGAGAATCCGGCAGCTTTGACGTAACCCAAAATTCATCGGATGATACGACTTGGCTTTGGCTGCTTGACCGTGCGAATTTGTCGGAAACCGACCTTATCTCATTTTCGGCAGACAGAGTCAGTGTTTCCGATATACAGGACGGGCAAAAGGTTATTGTTTATTTCAGGATCTGGAACGACAAGGATAAAAAATATGATATGTTTGCTGTAGACCATGACGGCTCGCTGCATCCGTGTTATGCACAGGGCGGCAAGATAATGTGGCTGGGTGACGGTACGGGTTCACTTGAATGGGAGTTTAAGGAATACTTAGACGAAGTAACCAAAGAGCCCAATTATTATTACGAGCTTTACAGCCCTTATTCCGAGCTTTATTTTGCTCCGAAAATGATGCCCGAGCAAGTTTTTTCCACGGATAAAATAGGTATAAGTCTTCCTGGAAGAAAGGCCGGCGAGTTTTACAGCTCGGCAATAGCATGGGATGATTCGGTCTACGGATATGTAGGTATTCGTCCCGTTAAAGACTCGGACGGGAAATGGCATTTGGAGCCGTGTTCACAGTCGGTCGCATATCCGCTGTATTTTGCAACGACCGAGGAACTTAACCTGAGCGACAAACTTCATGAAGTACCGACCCTCGATAATAATAACTACGGCATAACCATGAAGATGAAAAACTTTAGGTTTGTGGACACAAAGAATAGTAACTACGGTTATGACGATAAAGATGAGGTAACAAGAGATTATTTTGAGCACAGTATAGGTGTTAAACAAAATCTTCTCAGCAATACACTTCAGGATGAAGGATATCCTATTGCCATTGCTTCCGGGAAAAGCTTAAAAACTCTTTACAGCGGAGCGGATACAGTCAATAAACTGTTCCTTGAAAGAGTATATAATTCAAGCGGCTATTTTGAGTTTGACAGTGCGCAGAATTTTGCTACTTTAAGGAAGGTCAATCACGAGAATGGGAAAGTTGAAAAAGATGAAAACGGAGCTGCAAAATTCAATTGGCATGATGATGTGGAAAGCGGCGGTACGATCGATTTTACTGTATTCAGAGAACTCGGAACGCATGACAGAAAAGCGAACGACATGGCTTTAAGTCACGGTCAGTTTTTCCCTTATGACACAATACAAGCCGGTGTATATTCGGTAGGTAATCCTCTCAATACGTCAGATGCTTACGAGAAAGATCTTCCCGAAGAAGATCCAAGAAAATACGAGTCACTCCACTTAATTCAAACCGAAGAAATAAAACAGGCGGATTACTACTTCGGCATGGAGCTGTCTGCTTCGTTTACACAGACGGCCTCCGGTTTGGATAATTGGGGACATGATATTATCTTTGAATTCAAAGGCGATGACGATTTTTGGCTTTATGTTGATGATCAGCTTGTCATTGATCTGGGCGGTACGCATAAAGCAATGTACGGCAGCGTAAACTTCCGTACAGGGGACGTTATTTATGATTTGAATGACAATCATAATAGTAAGCTGAAAAAAACCACCCTTAGGGAAATTTTTGAAGATAATTACAAAAGTAATAACCCCGGATGGACCGAAGAAGATGTAGCTCGATATTTGTCACAATATTTTGCCGAAGGAGAAACTATTTTCAGGGATTATTCGACCCACAAAATGCGAGCGTTTTATATGGAGCGAGGCGGAAATGCATCCAACCTTTATATGAAGTTTAACCTTGCGGCAGTCACACCCGGTAATGTTGTGGTATCAAAAAGCGTAAAGGATCAACAGGGCAACGACTCTACTGCGATCGACCTTGACTTTGTGGAGTATCCTTTCCAGATATACTATAAAATTTCGGACGATGCACGCGAGGAACTTTTGGGTAACGGTACGGAGACTGTGGGTACAAGTCAAAAATTTATCGGTGTAAGCTACCAAAACTCCAACCAAAAAGTACGGTTTGTCGAAAAGTACAGGCCACCCGGATTCAGCGATGATGAGGCTTATAAAAATGTTTATTTTATAAACCCCCGAAAGAAAGCCGAAATATCTTTCCCCAGTGAGGCCATCAGCTACAGGATAGTTGAATGTGCCGTAGACAACACGGTTTACAATAAAGTAACGATCGACGGGGAAGAGCCGAGCGACGATCGAGTAACAATGACGAACGGTTTGGTAAGTTATTCATCCACGCTGCAAGAGGCAGGAGAGCTGCCCAACATATCGTTTGATAACTATGTAAACGATGATGTTATAAAAGACCTTTATATCACAAAAAAGCTTGTTGACAAAAACAATAATGAGGTGACCAAAGAACAGGATCCCGCAACATTCAATTTCAGGCTATATATTTCTTCGTTCTATATAGATGAAGAGGCTCTTCCTTTAGCCAGTATGTACAAATATTATGTATTGGCACCGGGAAATGGTATAACGGAAAAGAAACTGTGCAGATATGACCCGGCACTAAAAACTTTTGTCGCAACAAATCATACGTATACACGCGAGTTTATAGAACAGCTCAAACAGGAAATTACGAGCGGTGTGAATACTTATGACATTGACTATGACGATGTGGTGTTCACCACTTCGGGTTTTGGCGCAATTTCGGGAATCCCTGCGGGATACACTATTTGCGTTCCGGGCTTGCCTGTCGGTTCGATATTCAAGATCACCGAAGACACAAAGGCCGGCTATGGTCTTAAAGGCTATGAATGTGTGAAAGGTGCAAAAACAGAAGCAGGTGTGACCACCGCTATTCCGTCATATCTTTATCCCTATGAAGGGACATCGGCAGCAAATGTCGGAAAGGTAATAGCAGAAACAACACCGCAGATGATCGTCACCAATCAAAAAGGCTATGCCATTGAGGTGAAGAAAAACTGGAGCGATATTTCCATAACCAAGGGGCATGATACAATATATACCGCAGTATATGTGAACGATGTCCTTCTTCAGGGTTCCGTAAAACAGATAGTATCGCCGTCTACATCGGCATACTATTTCTGGACGGAATTGCAGGAAGGCAAAAAACTTGACGATTACGAGATAAAGGAAGTTACGCTTGAAAACCCCGTGATCGACAGAGATGGAGTTAGCGTTACAAGTTACAACAATCTTTCACCCATTGAAAACTTGGGAAAGATAACCCTCTCTTCGACCCGTCTTGACGGCACTCCGGAAACAAAAGATTATGTCGTTTCATATGGCAAAGGTGTATTTGACGGTACGGTAAGAAAAGACATTATAACAAATGCCCGTGAGGGCGGTATTCAGTTAAGGCTGTTTGACTGGGGTAATTGGGATAATGACACGCAAACACATAATTCCGCAGCTCCTTTGTCGGGCGGTACTTTTGAACTTAAAGATGAAAGCGGCAATGTTATCGGCACCTATACTGCCGCTCAAGACGGAACTATAGCCATTCTGTATGACAAGATAGAAAAAAACAAAAAATACACTCTCAAGCAGAAAAGTGCCCCCAAAGGGTATGTCGGTATGCAAAAAGAAGTTGTATTTTCCGTAAGTGACGAAAAGGTCGTATCGTTATTTTATAATGATAAAACTACCGAATGGGGAAATACTGATGTAGATGTAAATGATAAAAAGTGGGCAAAGTATACTCCGGGCGAATACGGTATAGATGCTTTTATTGACATTTACAATAAACCGTTTGAATTTAAACTTATCAAAATGGATAAAGAAGATGACACGCTCAACCTTTCCGGTGCAAAGTTTGCGTTGTACAGGCAGGTAAACAGCACAATAATAGGTTTGCAAAAGAGTAAATCTCCCATTATCGGGTTTGAAGAACTTGTAACCAACAGCAGCGGTGAAGTGATCGTTGTCGGTGGGGATTCAGGCAGAACACTTACTCCGGGAAGCAGCGATACATACTATTTTCTGGAAGAAGTGGAAGCACCGAACGGATACAGAAAACTTAAAAGCGATATAATTTTTAAATTATCTCCTCTCGGTGTACCAAGCCTTGTAACAACAAATCAAGGTACTTTGCAAGAACTCGAAGACTGTTATGTATATACCTTAAATGTACCGAATGAATTGGAACCACCTGATGTGACCCTTAAAATAACCAAAAAAGTAAAAGGTAATTTGGGTAACAAAGCAAAGCAGTTTACTTTCAAACTGACTGTTGCGGAAGCCGATCCCACAGCACAATATAAATGGAGTAGAAACGGCATCGATCAGGAAACACCGCTTCCATCCGGCGGAATATTTACATTGTCAAACGGAGACTATGTTGAAATAGTCCTGCCAAAAGATTCAAATGTAACGGTCGAAGAATTATCGGAAGATTACAAGTCGGTATATATGCTGAATAAAGGCAGTGAACAGGCGGGTGACAAGGCAGTTTTTAAAATCGAAGACAACTCCGAACTTACATTTACAAATGCACGGAATGCGATACTGCCTACCGGTATTTTCCTTGGCTCTAAAATGATATTTATATATCTTTTGGGTATTTTGTCGGCAATAGTATTGCTGCTGATACGCAAAAAAAGATTTGCGCAAAAATAAATAAAATGCGGCAAACGTCATTTTTATGTGTCGTTTGCCGCATTTTTTTGTGGTTCTTATTCCGTTATCAGGCTTTCCAATGCCGCAAACAGCGCATTGC
>CAMOYW010000133.1 GCA_946630405.1 uncultured Clostridia bacterium
TTATTATTGTTGTTGCTGCTTGAACCGGCGCCTGCACCGCTTATGGATGTGCCTACTTTTGCAACTATTGCCTCATCCATGTAAAAATCACAGGTCTTATTTCCCGTTTCCACATAGAGCTGTAAATTGCTTGCTCCCGAAGGGATCTGATAATTCTTGTTTGCAAGCTGTGTCCAGCTGCCCTTTGATACGTTTGCTTCGGCTATCGTATCATAGCGTGTCTGTCCGTTTGCATCATACTGAAGCTTAAGATAGAACGGCTCGGAGCTGTTACCGCTTGTGTACTTGACATTTGTGCTGAAGCTGAAAGTACTTCCTGGAACAAATGTTGCGGTGTCAAGGGCTCTCGACGCACCGTTCCATGTGGATGTTCTTCCCGTAACATAGAGCGATCTGTTGCCTACATAGTGCTCTTTTGTGGTTGTGCCAACGCTTGCCGCACCTCTGCCGCTCCAGCTGTCGGTTCCGCTTTCAAACGTACCGTCAAAATACCAACCGTAATCATTGGGCTTCAATGCACTGCTTGAATTTGTATTGTTGTTATTGTTGTTATTGTTGTTAGTATTATTGTTATTATTATTGTTGTTATTGGAAGAACCCGAACCCGTTGTTACAACGAATGTGGATACACTTCTTGCTGGAAGCTGTGCCCAGAAACCGCTTCCGTCATTTGCAAGGTCGTCGGTCTTGGCAAGGTTCTCGTTTGAAGATGTACGCCATCTGTCTATATCTGTGATTTTCCTGTTGCTAACGGAGAACTGCTGAGTATAGCCCTCATCGCTGTTGTTTACGGCAACGATAGTTACCTGATCTTTGCTGTTCTTAAATGCGGAAACATATACATTGCTTGCAGGCTGTTCCGTTGCATCCACACGAACATCGCCGGGGCGAACGAACTTGGAATACTGAGCCATGCAGTAGCCTCTCTTTGAAAGAGAACCGTTCTCCTTCATAGGGCTGTAACTGCGGCGTATATACCACCAAACGTAGGCACTGAGATTACCTACAACAAAGCCGTTGTGGATGTTTTCGGAAACCTGAAGAGCTTCGGGCCATCTATCGGATGAATTTGCGTCACTGTTGGGAACGTAAACTTCCGTCATCCAAATGGGTTTGCCCGAATTTTCAAGCGAAGGGAAGTCCATCCATGATCTGGGAGTACCGTAAAAATGAGTACCCCATACTCCGATATTGTTTTTAGCAGTGCTGTTGTTAAGAATGGCATTGTATATGTCCTTCTTGTACTGGAAACTTTCGGGAGACATAAGCTTAGCCTTTGTACCGCTTATAACGTTCTTGCCGTACTGAGCGATGAAGCTTGCCAGATCGGAAGCGCTCCAATATGTCCACTCCGAAGCATAGTCGGGTTCATTCTGTACGGAAATGGCGTAGAGGTTTATTCCCTGACCTTCCATATATTTTACAAAATCGTTAAGGTGCTTTGCATAATCTGCCCATTTATCTTTTCTGAGCTGATATTTACCTGTTGTAAGGGTGCCCGACCCGTTTACACGCATACTTGCGGGCGGATTCCATGGTGTGGCAAATATTTTTGCGCCGAGCGCCTGCGCACGCTTTGCGGTAGGAACAGCACGATACCAGTCGTTTTTGTTGTCGCTTACATAAATACGCAAAATGGTAAGACCAAGCTCATCATTGCCGTTTCCGAATGCCTTTTGAACCTGACTTGAGGTCATATCGCCTTCGGAGATCCATTCGGGCAGGTTGATACCGCCGAAGCCGTCCACTTTCTGATAAGTTTTGTCCGCATTTACGGTACATACACTTGCTGCGCCGACATTGAATACCATGCCGGGTGTACAAGGTGCCATGATAACTCCCGCAAGTACTGCGGAAATCATCCTCTTGAGTGAAAACCCAATCCTCATTTAAAAATTCCTCCTAACACTTTTGCCGTTTGCATCGGCTAATAAACAATATGTTTATTTTTTCACATTATTTTCTCATTATTTTCTAATGATTTTCTAATGTTTAAGCCATTATATGTTACCAAATATATATTGTCAACCGATTACGGGAAACCGAATAACCAATCTTTGGTACCAATTTTTGTGAAATGTTACCAAAAATTGGCTCTTTTTTTAAAAAATATAGGCATAATAGCAGTCTTAATATAGTTTTTTTAAACATATCTCATCTATGTATACCTACAATAAGCTATAAGCGTAAAACCCTTAACCGACCGTATTATAATACGGTAATAGGAACACAAAAGGGGTGCGAAAATTCGTGTTTTCGCACCTCTTTTAGGAAGTATCAGCTGCAAGGTTCCACCTTAAACAACCATTATTTATTTACATTTCAAGCTTTATGGCGTTTTTCGTAATCCGCCTTTATAGATGCAAGCATCTCGTCATCGTTAAACGCTTCTTCCATTTCCGCCGCACTTGCACACGCTCTTGCTCTGCTCACCATCTTTGACATAACTGCATAGTTGAGTGCCGTGCCCGCACTGTCGTGCTCGTATCTTACAGCTCTGTTAGCGGACACTCCGAATCTTCCGGCTACCGCAACCGCATCAATATTTGCCCCAAGGAAAATGAACTCCCATTGATTTTTCTTTTTCTTCTTTTCCACCATTTTCTTGACCTTGTCATAGGAATATTCTTTACTTGCATTTTCCATTCCGTCGGTCGTGATGATAAACAAAGTTTTTTCGGGTCTTTCATCTTCGGGTAGTTCCTTTTGAATATGTCCGATATGGCGAATCGCTCCGCCCACCGCATCAAGAAGTGCCGTACATCCTCTTACGTAATACTCCTTTTCGGTTATCTGCCGCACATCGTCAAGGTCCATTCTGTCGTGCAGAAACTCAACTTTGTCGTCAAAAAGCACAGTCGTGATAAGGGCTTCCCCTTCTTCCTTCTTCTGCTTATTCAGCATGGAGTTGTAACCGCCTATGGTGTCCGCTTCGAGCCCTCCCATAGAACCGCTTCGATCCAAGATAAAAACTATCTCCGTTAAACCTTTTTTCATAATGATTACCTCACTTTCTTTTTTGCAGTTTTCCTTTGTTGTGAGGTAAGTATACTATAATAAAAAGTTCCTATGGTCGCCCGGGAAGCGACAAATTACGCACCGAGCAACGGTTGGTCATGTTCAAAAAGAGCAAGATTTATGGTATAGATGTCATAAACTTCCCGCTCGATAAAATACTTTATAATGAGGTCAAATCGGCTGCTCGGAGATAGAGCGTACCCCGCACGCCCGAGCAGATCCTTTGTTTCGTCAAGATTGAGTTTAAGTGCAAGAGCAAATGCCACAGCCGTTATTTTCTTTGGCTGATATGCGGAATTGCTCCTGATTTTTGAAAAAAGCTTTCTGTCAACATTCGCCCTTTTATACACCTCTGTGTCGGTATACCCCTTCTCGTCTATCAATCTGAAAAGGCTCTCCTGCCACGTTTCGCTTATATTTTTCATAATATCGGCAAGCGAACGTCCTTCCTTCTCGGCACTTGCGGTCGGCATAGGCACAGCCATGCGAGCGGCAGCCTTTTCAAAAAATCCCCTTTTCTCCCGCTTTTTTTCCGTTTGAATCCTCTCGTGATAAACCGAATCCAAACTATATTCGTCGTTTATCTTCTCCGAAACATAGTTCTCGTCTATGTACGCATCCACGCCCGAAAAGATCTTCCCCGAAAGCTCAAACGATGTCTCGTCAAACACAACGAGTATTATCTCCATTTCAGTGTCAACGAGAAACTCACCGAACACGGATACCGCAATTTGAAGGACCTCCTCCTTGGGGAATCCATAAACGCCCGTAGCTATAAGCGGAAAAGCCACGCTTTCGCACTTAAGTTCCTTTGCCAAAAGGAGACTTTTTTCGTAGCAACTGCGAACCGCTTCTCTTTCTCCGTGTTCCCCGTCTATCCATTCAAGGCAAACGGTATGGATAATATATTTCGCATCCAGGTCAAAAGCAGGTGTAGCCGAAGCATGACCCACTTCTATATCGCCTATCTTCTTTCTTGCATCTAAAAGCTTTTCGGCTCCCGCCGCCATATAAACAGCTCGATCCGTACCGCTTACATACTTCGGCTTCGGATTTGCCGTATTCACAACAGCATCCGCCTTAACTTTTGTTATATCGTTTCTTATGATCTTAAACGGCATATCATTCGCCTCGTTTTATCAAAAATAAAGCTGTTGCAAAAAGTGAAAACACGATCTACAACAGCTTTTGATTAATGTTTATTATTTATTTCCTGCCTTTATAGCTGCCTGTGCTGCCGCAAGTCTTGCGATAGGCACTCTGTAAGGTGAGCAGCTTACATAGGTAAGTCCTACATTATGGCAGAACTCCACACTTGACGGGTCTCCGCCGTGCTCGCCGCATATACCCAAGGTAATGTCGGGGCGAGTCTTCTTGCCAAGCTCAGCCGCCATTTTAACGAGCTTGCCCACACCCTTTTGGTCAAGGCGTGCAAAAGGATCCGACTCATAGATCTGCTTCTCGTAGTAGCTGTCAAGGAACTTGCCCGCATCATCACGAGAGAAGCCGAATGTCATCTGAGTAAGGTCGTTGGTACCGAATGAGAAGAACTCAGCCTCGGTAGCGATCTCATCTGCGGTAAGAGCGGCTCTGGGTATCTCTATCATAGTACCCACTTTGTACTTCATATCCACGCCCGCTTCTGCAATTATCTTATCGGCA
>CAMOYW010000134.1 GCA_946630405.1 uncultured Clostridia bacterium
AAAAACGGTAAAAGTAGGTAAAATATGGGTGAGAAATGTATATAAAAATGGCTCATGAGGACATTTCTCTCGACGGTGGTCAGGGGAAGTCCCGTCCTTGCCATATATTCATACATTTGAGCAAATATACCAAAGTCAAAGGTAGATGCTCCGTAAACCTTGTACCTGCAACAGGTAGCCATTGCAAAGAATGAGCCGAAGCACACAAATCCTACGCACACAAGTAAAAATGCCACACGCTTATCAAGCTTTAAATTCTCAAGCCCGAGCCTGTTGTCCTTGCAAAGGAAGTAGGTAAAAAAGCCCGATACCGCAGCAACACCCGTTGCAAAATAAATATTTCTGTCGTTATGTCTGAGCAGAGTTACAGCCATAACGATAACAGTCAACTGTGTCACTATATACACAAAATGCTTACCCGTAAAAAGAACACGGAGCATCATTATAAAGTTGAATATAAGAGCTATGCTGAGCACAAAGCCCGCTTTATCGACATTTCTGATAAATTCAATGGTGTTGATGTTGGTCTTGTTAAGGCTCATTGTAATGATACAGCCTATCATGTATGAGCAGACCACGGCACAAAGGCCCTCTGTAACAAGGGATGTGTTTCTTATACCCGACATTATCCTTTCAAGCCTGTAATTGGATGCAAAAAGCATGGCACTGAAAAGTAATAGAGATATGATTATGCCCACTAAGGATGAGCCGAGACTGTTGAATAAAAGGGTATAAAGTATGCCTATATATATAAGGGCGTATATCCTAAGTCTGTTGCCCGAGCGGAAAAGATAGTAGCACAATCCCGCTACCGCAAAAAACGAAAAGATATATAAAAGCCCCGCAAAATTCGGAAATTCACTCTTTACTGTGATATAGTTGAGTGTAAATGTACCGATACCGTTATAAAAGGTACGAAGTTCAAAGGAATTATCCTCTATGGCATTATCCACATCAAGGATAAAATTATGTGTACCCTTTCCCGCAGGCAGGGTCTCACGGGCAAGAGATATGGTTCCGTAACCCGAACTTGCCTGTATGTCTATATCGGTATTGGAGCTGTAATTCACTCCTATGGTGTAAGTGCCTTTTTTCAGCGAAATATACGGACCGTAGGTAAACACGCCGTGTACATCGCTTCTGTTTGATATAGTGCGGCTCTCCTTTTCCACATCACTTTTAAACTCAGATGCCGCAAAATGCTTGGGCAATATCTCGCCGTGCACAAACATTCCGAGCATTACAAGGGCAAACAATATAATTATGCCGACAGCCACAGCCTTTCCGTTGCTTGCACAAAAAGTCCTGACCGTATCGAGCATTTTGCGCCCCGACATTTTCTTTATGAAATTGCCTTGCTTATTGTTTTCATTGCCTTTATTTTCCGTATTGATACTTTCGTTTATTTTTATTGACTTATCGTTTGGCTTTTTAACGGACTCCGACTTTTTGTTTTGTCCGACTTTTCCTTTTGCCATTTTCCCCTCCTAAATATCCGCCTGTGCATGCCTTGTGACATGACAGCTGATGTTTACCGCAAGCGGCAGACCCGCAATGTGGGTCGCAAAGCTCTCGATATTGACTCCGAGCACGGTTGTCTTGCCGCCGAGACCTTGAGGTCCTATTCCGAGCTTATTCGCCCTTTCCAAAATTTCTTCTTCCATCTCTTTTAAATGGGGAAGATGCGAGTGTGAACCTACGGGGCGAAGAAGCGCCCTTTTTGCAAGCTCAGCCACAAGCTCAAAATCGCCGCCGATACCTACACCCACTACCATGGGCGGGCAGGGATTGGGGCCTGCCTTTTCGATACAGTCGAGCACGGCATTTTTTGCCCCCTCTATACCGTCGGAGGGTTTAAGCATATAGACTTTGCTCATATTTTCACTTCCGAAACCTTTGGGCGCAAGCTCAATATGTATGCCGTCACCCTCAACTATATTGTAGTGTATGACTGCGGGAGTATTGTCTCCCGTGTTCACTCTCAAAAGAGGGTCAGAGACTACACTTTTTCGCAAATATCCGTCTTTATAGCCGCGGCGCACGCCCTCGTTTATCGCCTCCGTAAGACTTCCGCCCACAAGGTGAACGTCCTGCCCCACATCTATAAACACGACCGCCATACCCGTATCCTGACAGATAGGCTTTCTAAGCTCATGTGCCATATCGGCATTTTCCACAAGCTGCCCCAAAATATTTTTACCTATGGGAGAGACCTCCTCTTCACAGGCAGAGCAAATAGCTCCGTATATATCCTTATTGAGATCGTAATTGGCAGAAATGCACATCTCCGCCAGCTTGTCCGCGATCTCACCTACATTAACTTCTCTCAAAGTTATTCCTCCTTAAAAAATTACATCCTTTCTATAATAGCATAAGTCGGGGATATAAACAAGAAAAATACCGATTCTTACCCGAAAAGTTTCTCCTTAAGTGCTTTATTTTCCGCAAGATATGTGTTTATGGCTTCAAGGTAGTGGATAGGGAAGCCGTGCTTGTTGTGTATTTGGTATTTTGGAAGGAAGGCTGAGTAGGGGATGCTTTTTCTGCCGCCGCTTTGGGAGCCCATCCAGTACAGTTCGAGGGTCTCAAAAGGGAGAAGATAGTATTCCTCTTTGTCTTTACAATGCACGAGTAAAAAAGTAAGCCCGCCTTGTTCTCTGAAGCTGCGCATGAAGTCGAGCTGGTGCTTGTGTATGTTTTGCAGGGGTAAACGCCCCTGCTCGGTCTCTTTTGCATCAAAGGCTATGGGGAGACCTTGCGCAACTCCCATATAGTCTATGGTTGATTTTTGCTCAAAGTAAGCAAGGGTGATAACGCCCTTGCTTTTGTCAAGCTTCATGGGCGTTATGGGTGTGGGTATCTTTTGTACTACCGCAAGCTTTTTTTCATCGTACAGTTTGTTCGTCATATTTATCATTTCTTCAAAGGCGGAGCCTCTAAGCCCCCTGCTTGACCAATAGCCCATATTTATCTCCTTGTTTCGTTAATATAGACCCATTATATAAATATTTATCCTATATGTCAAATGGTTACAATATTTTTGTTGAAAAATCACCGCCGATAGTGTATTATTAAAAGGAAGTGTCAATAATATCAGGGTTGGGTCAAACAGTATATGATGCTTCAAACAAACCCAAAACAATTATATTACGGAGGGCAATATGACAATACCTTATAAGATCTATATAGAAGAAAACGAGATACCCCGCAGTTGGTACAATGTGCGTGCCGATATGAAAAACAAGCCCGCTCCTCTTTTAAACCCCGCTACGAGAAAGCCCATGACAGCTGAGGAACTTGGCGGAGTATTTTGTACCGAGCTTGTAAAGCAGGAACTTGATAACGACAACGCTTATATTCCCATCCCCGACGAGATCGTGGACTTTTACAAGATGTATCGTCCTTCGCCTCTTGTCAGGGCATATTGCCTTGAAAAGGCACTTGATACTCCCGCAGAGATATATTATAAATTCGAGGGCAACAACACATCCGGCTCACATAAGTTAAATTCCGCCATTGCCCAGGCTTATTACGCTAAAAAGCAGGGTCTTAAGGGCGTAACTACGGAAACGGGTGCAGGTCAGTGGGGCACGGCGCTTTCAATGGCTTGTTCTTACTTCGGTATAGATTGCAAAGTGTTTATGGTAAAGGTATCCTATGAGCAGAAGCCTTTCCGCCGTGAAGTAATGCGTACCTACGGTGCAAATGTAACACCTTCTCCCTCTATGGAGACCGAAGTAGGCAGAAAGATAAATGCCGAGTTCCCCGGCACTACGGGAAGTCTTGGCTGCGCAATTTCCGAAGCGGTAGAGACTGCCGTTACCAACGAGGGGTACAGATATGTGCTCGGCTCGGTGCTTTCTCAGGTACTTCTTCACCAAAGCGTTATCGGTCTTGAAACCAAGGCGGCACTTGAAAAATACGACATTAAGCCGGATATCATCATAGGCTGTGCCGGCGGCGGCTCCAATTTAGGCGGTCTCATTTCACCTTTTGCAGGTGAGATACTCAGAGGAGAAAACAATTATCGCATCATTGCGGTCGAGCCTGCGTCCTGCCCTTCCCTTACAAGAGGAAAATATATATATGACTTCTGCGATACGGGTAAGATATGCCCTCTTGCGAAGATGTACACCCTCGGAAGCGGTTACATTCCCGCGCCCAACCATGCAGGCGGCTTAAGATACCACGGAATGAGCAGTATCGTTTCTCAGCTGTATGATGACGGCATTATCGAGGCTACAAGCGTAAAGCAGACTGATGTATTTGAGGCTGCACAGAAGTTTGCCCGTGTGGAAGGTATACTTCCCGCACCCGAGAGTTCACATGCCATAAAGGTTGCCATTGACGAGGCACTTAAGTGCAAGGAAAGCGGCGAGAAGAAAACTATCGTATTCGGTCTTACGGGCACGGGTTACTTTGATATGGTAGCATATCAGAAGTTTAACGACGGAGAAATGACAGATTATGTACCTACCGATGAGGAGATCGCGGCATCGCTCGCTCAGTGTCCCAAAGTTTGAGAGGTAAAAATATGAAAAGAAAAATAGCTACGGTCCTTGCGGTGCTTGCACTTTCACAAAGTGTATTTGCCGCAGACCCCACAATTACGATAAACAGCAGACAGATAACATTCGATCATCCCATAGAGATC
>CAMOYW010000135.1 GCA_946630405.1 uncultured Clostridia bacterium
CCGCCGTAGCAAAGCTTTTCGCTTACCTTACCCTTATTGACCCCCGGAGCCTCTATAAAAAGAGGATCCTCCTCGTGAAGGCTTACGGGCATATCAAGCTCTTTTGCACTTTCAAACGCTTTCAACAGGAGGTTTTCATCCATGATCGGAAGACCGTCATCGGTAAAGCCGACTGCACCGCACTGTTTTAAAGCTTCAAAATCGCAAAGCTCCTTGCCCTTCATGCCTTTTGTAACGCAAGCACATTGAAGCACCCTGATACCCGTTTTTTCAGCTTTTGTATAAATATAATCCAAAACTTCCTTATTGTCAACAGGCGGATTTGTATTTGCCATACATATAACGGTGGTAAAACCACCCTTTTTGGCGGAATTTGCACCCGTTATAATATCTTCCTTATGTGTAAAGCCGGGGTCTCTGAAATGCACATGCGCATCTACAAGCCCCGGAGCTATCACAAGCCCCGTACAATCTATCACATCGGCATTTTCTTCGGTTATGTCCTCCCGCACCTCGGCAATTTTATCGCCATCTATAAGCACATCGAGTATTTTGTCGGTATCGGTCAAAGGGTCTACCACCCTGCCGTTTTTCAAAAGTATCATACGGTCACCTCTAAAGCTCTGTTCTTACATAACTTGACAATTTCCCCAATATCTGCTTCAAGTGAATCGATCAACGTTTTCTTAAAAACGATCAACTGTGTTTCGGGGGCTTTTAATTACTCATAAAAAATCAATCTTCGTTCTGTTTTAAAATAACTTTTACAGGTTTCCTTAATGTCAGCTCCATAGTGGTAGAACGAACGAAAAATCCCATTTTTTCGTAAAATGCTCTTGCCCTGTCGTTTCCTTCCCACACGTTGAGAGTTATATTCTTAGCACCCTTTTTATAGGCATAATCTTTTACATAGTCAAAAAGCTTTTGTGCCATGCCTTTACCTTCGGCATCCTCATCCACGCAAATATCGTCGATATAAAACGTTTTCATCGCATAAAGCATATCGTTACCGAAATTATTTTGTATCCGGCAAAAGCAGTAGCCACGAACTTCACCATCTTCTTCGTACACAAACACGGGTGTCATGATGTTTTTTAACAGATGCCTCAATTCATCATTACTGTATTTCTTGGCATTTGGTTTAAACAGATCGGGTCTTAACTTTCTATGTACCGTTTCGACCCTGTAAAGCAATTTGTTTATACCCTCTATATCTTTATTTTCCGCAAGTCTTATATTATCCATGGCATTATATATTTTGAAGCAGTTCCGCAAGAGTAAGTTTCCCGCCGAACGCTTCAAGCTCCTTTAAAAGCTTATCACACTCCGCCCTTTTATCTTCGCTTTTTCTGCCGTTTTTAACGCTCCTGATAAGCAAATTTTTAGGCGTATTTTCTATGTCAACAAATTCCAGCACTTCCACGTTATAGCCGCAAAGCTCTATTAGCCTTGCACGCACCGCATCGGTCATAAGCGCCGTTATTCTCTCTTTTATTATACCGTGTTCAAACACTACGGGAGAGAAATCGCTTTTCAAACTTTGATTCAATTCCTTCTGACAACATGGAACGTTCATCATTACATTACAGCCCCACCTTATACCGTGATAAATTGCGATATCCGTTGCCGTATTGCAGGCATGAAGGGTAATAAGCATGGAGATCTTCCCGTCGTCATTATTCACATTAGCAATATCCTCGCAAAAGAAAGTAAGTTTATCATATCCGCACCTTTTTGCAAGGTCGTTGCAATCATCGACCACTTCTTTTTTGAGGTCATAGCCTCTGAAAGTAATATTCTTGTTTTTGATTATATTAAAGTAATAGTACAGTGCAAAGGTAAGATAGCTCTTGCCGCAGCCCATATCCACGACCACCGAACCGTTAGGCACATGCTCTTCTATATCCCTCACAAGTTCCGCAAATCGGTTTATCTGCCCGAGCTTTTTATACATTTTGACCTTGCCCTCTTTAGAGGTTATACCGAGAGCGACAAGCCAAAGCTCTTCATTTCCGCCTTTAGGTTCAATGATGTAGTTTTTCTTCCTGTCGTGAGTAAAAGAGGTAAACGTGCCTTCCTTAACACCCGTTAAAGTGTAAAGACCTTTTTTATTTCTTAAGAGTGTGGCATCCTTTTCGCCGAATACGGCACACTGCCCGAAGCCCAGCTCCATTGCGGCAATGACCGCTTCCGCTCCGCCGCTTATCAAGTTTTCGTGAAAGACCTGCGTATCGGTGTATTTTGAAAGCTGATAATACTCTCCGCCCTCGATACACTTTAATTCCGCCTTTTTATATTCGCTTTTACTCTTTGAAAAAATCGCTCTGCCGATCTTGCCAAGCTTTTTAAGCTTGTCGGCGGCTTGTTCGGAAGTTAACATTTTTTAAAAGCCCACTCTTTTCAACCAGTCCAAATAAAGCCCGAACCATTGCTCCGTCCCGGGTATTCCCTTTGCAAAGTCCTTACCGTGTCCCCCCTCGGGGAAAATATGAAGTTCAAAGGGTATATTCTTTTTCTTCAAAGCCGTTGCCATTTCAAGAGAGTTGATACAGCTCACGCTTTTATCCTGCACGGTATGCCATAAGAATACGGGCGGCATTTCATCCCTTACATTAAGCTCGCAGCTCAATTTGTAGCGAAGCTCTTCTTCCTTTTCGCTTCCACCGAAAAAGTTGTCTCCCGAACCCTTGTGCCAAAATTCTTCATTTACTATGGATATAACGGGGTAGCAAAGTCCCAGTGCATTGGGAAGAGCACTCACTTTGTCTATATCGTCTTTTTTGATGTCGTCAAATCTGTCGTACTGTTCCGTAAGCACGCAGGCAAGATTTGCACCCGCGGAGAATCCCATAACGCCTATTTTATCGGGGTCTATATTGTATTCTTTACTGTTAAAGCGTATATATCTCATCGCCCGCCTTGCCTCGTAAAGATAGACGGGAAAGGCATAGGGAAGTACCCTGTAATAAAGTACAAAACAGGATATACCCACCTTGTTAAGTTCAACAGCAATGTTTTCCCCCTCATGGTCGGCAAGATGACTGTAACCTCCGCCCGGGAAAATAAGCATACAAGGAGCATTTTCCTTTTCGCAAGGGATGAAATCAAGCCTCGGAAGCCCTTTATTTATTTCCGTATCGTATTCCTTACGATAGCCGTAGGGCTCACCGCACCAAAAATCTATATTTCTTATTATATCCATATTTACACCGTCAATATTTCACAACCGTCCTCGGTCACAAGTACCGTATGCTCCCACTGAGCAGAAAGAGAACCGTCCGCCGTTCTTACAGTCCAGCCGTCCTCTTCATCTATGGTCACAGCATAGGTTCCTTTGTTTATCATAGGCTCTACCGTAAGGACCATACCCGGCACAAGTATCATCGTCTTTTGTTCCGTTCTGTAATGGTTTACTATGGGGTCTATGTGAAAATCTATGCCCACGCCGTGTCCGCAAAGGGCACGCACAACACCGTAGTTGTATTTATCCGCAATGTCGTTTATAACGTTACCTATCTCACCTACGGGCATATAAGGCTTTATCGCCTTTATACCCTCATACATACACTCTTTTGTGACCTCCGAAAGCTGTTTTGCCTCTTCGGACACATCGCCCACAAGATACATCCTGCTTGAATCGGAATAAAGTCCGTTATATATGGTGGTAATATCCACATTTATAATGTCGCCGTTTTTAAGCACCTCATTATAATCGGGTATGCCGTGGCACACCACATTATTGATCGAAGTGCAGCAAGAGCACGGAAAGCCCTCATAGTTAAGCGGTGCGCATATACCGCCCGCCCTTATGGTCATATCCGAAACTATATCGTCGATCTCACCGGTGGACATACCTTCTTTTATTTTATCTTCAAGAGCATCAAGTATAGCCACGGTTATCTTTGAACTTTCCCTTATACCGTCTATCTGCTCCTTATTTAAAATAAGCTCCCTTGACGGCATGGGGTAGCCCTTTTCAACAAAGGGTGCCAGTTTTTCTTCATCACTTTGTTCGTGACAAGCCTTATATTTCTTGCCGCTGCCGCACCAGCAGCGGTCATTTCTTCCTAACTTAAACATTTTTTGTAATACTCCAATACTTCGGTAAATTCATCTCCCGAAAGAAAGGCAAAGCCCTTTTCGGTTATTCTGTACTCTCCTCTGCCTATCCTTTCAAACCAACCGTAATAGTTCGATCTGACGGCTGAGGAACAATCCGATATATTTCTTGTTTTAAATTCTCCGCCCTGCTTTTCTCCATAGCAGAGCGCCTTTATGGAATGTTCCAAATATGCGGTCACAAGTTTCCTACCCTTACTTCCGCCCACATTTATGTCACAGTTTCGTCCTCTCAATTCCTTTTCAAGGCTTTTCTTTTTTGGGGATGATCTAACCTTATTCTCCTCGGCTTCAAGTACAAGCTCGGTTATCCCCGTTTCGGTATCGGCCACGGTAATAAGCCCGAAACCAAGCCTTTTCAGGATATCGAGCATTGCCTTTGTATTTTTGTTTCTGTAACTTTTGGGTCTTGGCAACACGGCATAAACCTTTGAAGCAACAGTCCTTCTTGCCGTCAGCTGATACAACAGCTAGATCGGAAGAGCGTCGTGTAGGGAAAGAGTGTAGATCTCG
>CAMOYW010000136.1 GCA_946630405.1 uncultured Clostridia bacterium
ACAGGTGCATAAATATCTGTCACAGCCTTTTCATCCTGCCAAAAATCCGTTTGTAAACAACAGGATAATAAGAGTTTATGTAGATCGATATGATGACACTAAATACTACGTCAGCGAAAAAGAGTATTGATCATAAAGCATTTGAAATTGTTTGGAAAGTTAAAATGAAGAAACTGCTTGTAATATATTGGACCTTTTTTAAGATGGGGGCTGTGTGCTTCGGTGGAGGCTATGCCATGCTGCCGATACTTGAAAGGGAACTTGTTAAAAAAAGAGGCTGGACTACAAAGGAAAATCTAATAGATTACTATGCCATAGGGCAGTGTACTCCGGGAGTTATTGCCGTAAATACATCGACTTTTGTCGGAAATGAGATAGGCGGCATTTTCGGTGGGATAATGGGAACTCTCGGCTTTATTACTCCCTCTATTATTATAATTACTCTTATTGCGGCGCTTCTTTCTAATTTTGCACATATCGACATGGTACAAAGGGCTTTCGGCGGCATAAGGATATGCGTTTGCGCCCTGATGTTTATGGCAGTTGCAAAGCTTTGGAAAAGTGCGGTCAAGGATATGCTTGGCACCGTTATATTTATTATGGTGGCGGGCTGTTCCGTATTTTTGGATATAAGTCCCGTTATTTATGTGATACTTGCCGCAACGGTAGGTATCATAGCAGATAAAATAAAGAGCACCTCTAAAGAGTAAGAAGGTATAGGTATGTTGTATTTACAATTGTTTTGGGAGTTTTTTAAAACGGGTTTGTTTTCCGTGGGAGGAGGACTTGCAACTCTTCCTTTCCTCTATGATATGGCAAAAAAACATCCGGATTGGATAGATGCTTCTTCCATTATGGATATGCTTGCGGTTTCGGAAAGCACTCCGGGACCGATAGGTGTGAATATGTCAACCTATACTGGGTTTAAAACGGGCGGTGTTTTGGGGTCGCTGATGGCTACAATGGGACTTGTGATACCGTCTGTTATCATAGTGCTTATAATTGCGGGTATTCTTACACGCTTTAAGGAAAGTAAATACGTACAAGCGGCATTTTACGGTATGCGTCCCGCAACCATGGGGCTTATAGCTGCCGCAACCATAGTTGTAATAAAAGAGGCACTTATGGATACATCGGCACTTGCAAAGGGTGATCTGCTCGGTTTGTTTGAGCCTGTTTCCGTAATATATTGTATTATTTTGATAATGCTTATGAGTAAATTAAAGGTGCATCCGATAGTATTTGTGGCTGTGTCCGCCGTTATAGGATGTTTTGTGAAATTTTAAGGAGGATATAATGATCATGAATATAGAAAAGACTGAATTTCCCGACAGAGTTTTTGATGTTATGCTCCAAAAGGGAATTGATAATGCACCTGCCGTAAATGCCGTAATAAAGGAGTGTTCGGAGTCTGGCGGCGGAAGAGTAGTAATACCTGCGGGTATTTGGTATTGCACTCCAATCGAGCTTAAAAGCAATGTGGAGCTTCATCTTGAAAGAGGAGCTGTTTTGAGCTTTTCGGATAATTATAAGGATTATCCGCTTATTAATACCTTTTATGAAGGTTTCTTCACATGGCGTTGTGTTTCACCTGTATATTGCAAAGACTGTGAGAATGTTGCCATAACGGGAGAAGGCATAATAGAAGGTAACGGCGGTGCTTGGCGCCCCATAAAGAATTGGAAAATGACGGACAGGCAGTGGAAGGCTGTAATTTCAAAAGGCGGCTATGTTGCGGAGAATTCAAAAGAAAAAATATGGTGGCCTTCCGAGCTTAATGCCGAAGCAGATGAACTGTTCAAGAAAAATGCCGAGCTGTATAAAGATAAGGAAACATGCGAAAAGTATCATCAATATTTGCGTCCCGCACTTGTTAATTTTACAAGATGTAAAAGAGTATTGATAGAGGGCGTAACAATTCAAAACTCTCCCGCATGGGCGCTTCATCCCTGGCTTTGTTCGGATATTATCATACGGGATGTGACGCTTAGAAATCCGTGGTATTCGCAAAACGGAGACGGACTTGACCTTGAATGTTGTAAAAATGCAATTGTGGATTCCTGCAGCTTTGATGTGGGTGATGATGCTATCTGCATGAAGAGCGGAAAAAACGAAGACGGCAGAAAGCTCGGAGTACCTACGGAAAACGTACTCATAAAGGATTGTACGGTATTTCATGGACACGGCGGCTTTGTTATAGGCTCTGAGATGAGCGGCGGGTTAAAAAATGTTAAGGTAGAGGATTGTACCTTTATAGGCACCGATGTTGGTCTTCGCTTTAAGAGCTGCTTAGGCAGAGGCGGGGTTGTCGAAAATATCAACATAAGCGGTATCAATATGGCTGAAATTGCCGAAGAGGCAATAATTTTCACGATGGGCTATAATATGGACACAAAGGAGGGTCAAAAGGTTTCCGAGGAGGAGATACCCGAATTTAAGGAAATCCATATAAGTAATGTTTACTGCTCTTATGCCAAGACTGCCGTTAAAATATCGGGTCTTCCCGAAAAGCCCGTACATGATATTTACTTGCAGAATATAGATATTTCGGCAGACAGTAGGGGAGAAAGAGTTTACTGCGAGAGCATATTTGAGCAAAATGTCAATATCGGATAAAACTAAAAAAAGAATATTTGATATAATACAAATAGGGAAAAAAGATGATGTACCGAGCCGTTTGTTCGACCTTGCCATAGTTGTGGCGATTTTGTTGAATTCATCCGTACTTGTGCTTGATACATTTTCCGAAATGGCAAAATTTGCCCCCATACTGAATGTGATAGAAGCAGTTACCGTCGTCTTTTTTTGCGTGGAATATGCCTTAAGGATCTGGACGGCTGAATATCTTTACCCCAATAAGAGCAAGTCGGGGGCGGTCATAGCATTTTTGCTTTCCTTCGACGGCATTGTCGACCTTATGACGATACTTCCATTTTTCTATTTGTCGGGATTTGTGGCATTCAGGCTTTTAAGGGTTATAAGGATATTTCATCTGTTTAGGATAAATGCGGCGTACGATTCATTTAATGTTATCACATCGGTTTTGTACGAAAAGAGAAATCAGATTTTTTCGTCCGTTTTTATAATTTTTATCCTTATGCTTGGCTCGTCTATTACCATGTATTCCGTTGAGCATGAGGCACAGCCCGAGGTGTTCCAAAATGCTTTTTCGGGAATATGGTGGTCGCTGTCTACCATATTTACGGTGGGCTACGGAGATATTTACCCCATAACCACATTGGGAAGAGTTTTGGCTATCGTCACAACAATACTCGGTGTCGGAGTGGTGGCAATACCTACGGGTATCATATCAGCGGGTTTTGTTGAGCAGTATAACGAGGCTCAAAAAGCCGTACCCGACAGTATATCGGCTGCAAAAGCTGTTATGATCGAAAAAGACAGTGTGTATTGCGGCAAATCCGTTAAACAGCTGAAAAAGGAATACGGTGTAAATACTTTAGTCATTATAAGAGAAGGCATGACTATGTTGCCGTCTGCTTATCTTGTGTTGAACGCAGGCGATACCGTTGTACTTGAAAAGGAATAAAGTGTTTTTTTAAAGATCGGAAATCTTAAAATGAGAAGAAAGTTTTTATTTATATTGATTTGCGTTGCGGCTATTTTAATTACGGGATGCAACAGCCAAATTTCAAAGGAAAATGCGGTCAAAGAGACGGAATTACCGTCTTATTCGGGTGCATCAATAGGATATCTCGGACCCGAAGGCACATATACACAGGAAGCGTGCAAAGCTTTTTTCAATGACGAAGGCAACTGTATTCCTTACAAAACGGTAGATGACAGTATAGCTGCATTGATAAACAAAGAGAATGATTTTGCTGTTATTCCGCAGGAAAATACCATAGGCGGAGCGGTCATCGACTATGTTGACAGCGTTATTAAAAACAAAGAGTTATATGTAGTGGGTGAGGTCGAGCTTCCCATAAATCAAAACCTTCTTACATTAAAAGATGCGCAACTAAGTGACATAAAGACGGTTTATTCACATAAACAGGGCATAGCTCAAAGCAAAGAGTTCCTTGAAAAGGAGCTTCCGAATGCTGAAGTAATTGAGGTTTCCAGCACCGCAGAGGGAGCCAAAAAAGTTTCGGAAAGTAAAGATAAAAGCATCGCCGCTATTTGCTCGGCAGGTTGTGCCGATGTATACGGACTTAAAGTTTTGGCTGAAAAGATTCAAAATAATGATTTGAACAAGACAAGATTTTATGTGCTTTCCCTTGAAGATTCAACAAAGGATGAAGGGACAAGAGTTGCCTTTATTGCGTCGGGAAATGCTCAAGATCTTCCCAAACTTATGAGCAAGATCGAAAGTGAAGGAGTGAGGCTTGTAACCGTTCATGACAGACCACAAAAGACCGAACTTGGCTGTTACAATTATCTTATAGAGTGTGATGACTGCTCCTATGAAAAATATGAGCATATAGCACAAACCGAAGGCTTTGAATACCGCTACCTCGGATGTTTTAACAGTATTCAAACATTTTTAAAAAGCAATGATCGATAATATTTTGGTTCTTCATTAAAACTTGGGGAATCTTAGAATTAGTTTAGGGAAACGCTGATTAATTCACTTGAAGCAGATTTGAGATAATGTTATCGCAGACAA
>CAMOYW010000137.1 GCA_946630405.1 uncultured Clostridia bacterium
GGGAGATAAGCAGAAACACTTGTATTCCGTAGTGGAGAGAGTCAGAAATGTGGAGCACAGGTCGCAGGGGCTTGCACTGTTTAATGCGGTGTTAAGCGAGCTTCTTCACTATTATTGCTCCGATGTGGCATTTTATTCTCCCGTAGATCCCAAAGAAGAGCACTATATCCTATCCAACAAGGATGATATAGTGTATGATGATGAGATCGTCAAGCTTTACGATACATATAAGCCGAGAATGGATAAGCACGGCTGTGTGGCATTCGGTAACTACGAGAACACAAGAGGCGAACTTCCCGAGCTTTTCAGCTATGTAAAGGAGCATGATTATCGCTCGATATTCATAGCACGCAATGTAGACAAAAAGGGTGAGCTTAAGGGTGTGTTTGTGCTCATGACCAAGGGTCGCTATCAAAACTGGTCGAACTTTGATGCGCAAATGCTGCTCATTATTTTCAAGCTTATGGAGAAGTATATATAACATTACCGTTAACAAAAAGGGAACCGTGGGTTCCCTTTTGTGATAGGATATGTAAAAACTTTACAATAGACATTGATTTATATATTATAATTTTATGATAAAAAACTCTTGTTTTATCTATGCTTTTGTTGTAAAATGAATAATATTTTTATTTGTTTTAGATTACGGAGTTGATAGTTATGAAAATAGCAAGCTTTACTGTGGATCATAATAAGCTGAAACGAGGCATATATGTTTCCCGTATAGATCCCGTGGGTGAAAGCTGTGTTACGACATTTGATGTGCGGCTTAAAAGACCGAATTCGGAACCGCCCATGGATATACCTGCCATACATACTTTAGAACATTTACTTGCTACGTATATGCGTAATATCAGCACACTTAAGGACGATGTTGTGTATGTAGGACCTATGGGTTGCAGAACGGGCTTTTATTTTATATTTAAGGGAGAATGTACGAGTGCGTACATTGCACCGTTCATTAAGGAAGCGTTTGAATATGTGGCTTCCTATGAGGGAGAGATACCGGGAGCTACGGAGCCCGAGTGTGGAAACTATCTCGACCACAATCTTGTAAATGCAAAATGGGAAGCGAAGAAATATCTTGAAGAAGTGCTTTTGAACCTTGATGAAAGCAGATTGAATTATCCCGATTAACGGAAAGGAGGTGTTTATCGTGAAAAAGGATATGGAAAATGAGATCAAAAGAGAAAGTGAAGGACATAAGGTCGTTGAAAGACATGATGTTATGACCGATAAAGGGTTGATGAGTGTAAACTCGGACGGAGAGGTCTCCGTATCCGAGCAGATAGACACCTTGTATTCCGAACTTAAGCAAGAAATAAGCAAGTACCATCCGTCAAAGGATTTTACCATGCTTGAAAAGGCTTTTTCTCTTGCAAGAGCCGCTCACGGTGAGCAGAAGAGAAAAAGCGGAGAGCCGTACATCATACATCCTCTTTGTGTAGCAAAGATCCTTGCAGAACTTGAGCTTGATATGGAGTCTATTGTTGCGGGACTTTTGCACGATGTGGTCGAGGATACGGAATATTCCGTGGAAGAGATTGCCGCATTGTTTAATGAGGATGTGGCTCAACTTGTAGACGGTGTTACAAAGCTTGAAAAAATCAAGTATTCTTCCAAAGAGGAACTTCAAGCAGAAAACTACCGTAAAATGTTCCTTTCCATGGCAAAGGATATAAGGGTCATACTTATAAAAATTGCCGACAGGCTGCATAATATGCGTACTCTCGGATTTATGCGCCCCGAAAAGCAAAAAGAAAAGGCGCAGGAAACCCTTGATATTTATGCACCTCTTGCGGACAGACTCGGTATTTCCAAAATCAAGACCGAAATGGAGGATCTTTGTTTAAGGTACCTTGACCCCGACGCATATTACGACCTTGCGGACAAGATACACCGTAAGCAATCCGAAAGAGAAAAGTATGTTGACGGAATAGTTGCCGAAATCAGGCAAAAATGTGCGGATGCGGGCATAAAGTGTACCGTTTACGGCAGACCCAAGCATTTTTTCAGCATCTATAAAAAGATGAAGAATAAAAACAAGACTCTCGACCAAATATTTGACTTATTTGCGGTGAGGGTGCTCGTTGAGAGTGTTAAAGATTGCTACGGCGTGCTCGGAGTTGTTCACGAGGCGTATACTCCCATGCCTAATCGCTTTAAAGACTATATTGCCATGCCGAAGGCGAACATGTATCAGTCACTTCACAATACGCTCATAGGTCCCGAGGGTATGGTGTTTGAAATACAGATCCGTACCTTTGAAATGCACAAAACTGCCGAGTACGGTGTTGCCGCGCATTGGAAATATAAGCAGGGCAAGATAAACGGAGAAGAAGATTCGGGTGAGGATGTCAAGCTTAATTGGCTCAGGCGTATTCTTGAGTGGCAAAGGGATATGTCCGACAACAAGGAATTTATGGAGACCATTAAGACCGACCTTGATGCCTTTAAGGATACTGTATTTTGCTTTAGTCCGAGCGGTGAAGTCATAAGTCTTGTGGAGGGTTCCACTCCCGTTGATTTTGCGTATGCCATTCATTCCGCTGTTGGTAATACGATGGTGGGAGCGAGGATAAACGGCAGGATAGTTACCTTTGATTGCCCTATTAAAAACGGCGACAGAGTTGAAATATTAACGAGCCGTAATTCAAGAGGACCGAGCCACGATTGGCTAAAGTTTGTAAAGACGAGCCAGGCAAGAAGTAAGATAAATCAATGGTATAAAAAGATCAACAAGGAGGAGAACAAGCAGCGGGGCAGCGAGCTTATAGAGGCTGAAGCCAAAAGAAAGGGCTTAAATATCGCCGATATCATGACCGAAAAAGCCGTTGCAAGCGTGCTTGAAAGATACAGCTTTAAGGATTGGGATTCCGTATGTGTTGCGGTCGGTCACGGCGGCTTAAAAGAAGGTCAGATCGTAAATAAGCTCAACGAAGTATATAAAGCGGAACTGAAGAGAAACAAAACCGAGGAACAGCTCTTAAAAGAGCAGGAAGAAGCTATAAAAGCAAGTATGGATGCCGCACAGGCGCAAGGCTCCAAGAAAAAAAGCTCCAGCGGTGTTTATATCAACGGAGTCGGAGATGCCGAGGTTCGTTTTTCAAAATGCTGTGCTCCCGTACCGGGCGATGAGATAGTAGGTTTTGTTACAAGAGGAAGAGGTGTTTCAGTACACAGAACGGACTGCGTAAACATTATCAATCTCAGCGAAGAGGAGAGGGCAAGACTTCTCGAAGCACAGTGGACGATAGGCTTAAGCACACCTGCAAACTATGAGGCTGATATAAGGATATATGCAAGCGAAAGAGAAAGTCTTTTGACCATGGACGTTCTCAGGATAATGGTGGATGAAGGACTTCAAGTGCTTAATGTAAACGGAAGAATAAACAAGAAGCACCAGAGCATAGTGGATATATCCGTAAAAATAAGAGGAAGAAGTCAGCTTGAGTTTATCTGCAACAAAATAATGAAACTTCCGGGTGTGGATAAAATAGAAAGGATAACGACCTGATGAGAGCTGTTGTTCAAAGGGTAATTGAAGCGAATGTTAAGGTGGACGGTAACACGGTCGGCGAAATAAAAAACGGAATACTTGTGTTGCTTGCAGTCAATAACGGTGATGATGAGAGTGTATTTGAATATATGCTTGGGAAGTTGTCGAAATTGCGTATATTTGAAGATGAAAACGGGAAAATGAATTTATCTGTTACGGATAAGGGGTATTCTATACTTATAGTACCTAATTTTACCGTTTATGCCGATGCAAGGAAGGGAACAAGACCGAGTTTTGTAGGGGGTGCAAGCCCTAAGGAAGCCAAGGGTATATTTGAAAGCTTTTGTGAGTATACAAGAAATAATTACCCGAAATGTGCATTCGGAATTTTCGGAGCCGATATGAAGGTAAGTCTTATAAATGACGGACCCGTTACTCTTATAATTGACAGTGATAAAATAGTTTAAAAAAAAGGATGTGAAAATTAGTTTTCTCACATCCTTTTTATTATGAACGACAAATAATAGCCGTTTATGAAATGAGAGGTTATTTTAAAGGTGAGATCCTTTTTTTTACCTCATTTCCCAAGTAAAGTGCAATTATCATTTTAATTATGTCTACTGCGATAAAAGGTGCAACACACACTGTAAAAGCATTTCCTAAATCGGATTTTGTTACTATGCAATACCAAGCCGAGCCCAATATGTATAAAACGACGGTGGAACAAAGCATTGCAAGGAATTGAATCGGCTTTTTTGAAGTTTTATCGGCTGTTATACCGCAGACAAGGGCAACAATGATGTATCCGAAAAGAAAACCGCCCGTGGGAGAGAGTGCTTTTGCTATTCCTCCGGTGTAGTTTGAAAATACGGGCAGTCCCACAATTCCGAGCAAATAGTAAATGCAGTAGCTTATGGTTGCATATTTTCCTCCGAGAATGATCGAACAAAGATATACGGTCAAACCCGTGAGGGATATGGGTACCGGACCGATTGGCACGGACAGAGGTGCAAAAACACACATCAGCGCAGTCATCAGCGCAATTCTTGTGATTGCCTTAGCTTTCATAGTAAATATCCTTTCTGTTTTTAAATTATATTAGGGAAACGTTGATTTAA
>CAMOYW010000138.1 GCA_946630405.1 uncultured Clostridia bacterium
TGCCATAATGAAAGAAAGAAACAGACTGATGATGAGGCTCGCCAAACCCGGTCCTGACCGTCCTCTTGGTGTAATGAGATGGCATAAGGAACACAAACCGCAAAAGATGTATATGAATTTGATGTTTAACTGAAAAAACAACGAAGCGGTGTTTGTGAAACGCTTATTTATAATCGTTTTTAAAAATAATAATGTGCAGAAAACAGGGCTGTGAAAAAGATGATTTTCTTTATCTTTTTCACAGCCCTTTGCCATAGCATTAACGTACCATAAAGCTTGTAATAGTAGTTTTATAGGCTTGGTATTTCAGTTTTATTACATATTGCTATAATATCAAGTAAATTATATTGTTCATCTTGATTAACATCGGCTTTTGAAAGTTGTGTGGGTGTAAGAAGATGTGTGTTGTTTAAATACTTTAAATAAATTGTAACATCTTCGTCGTTTACATGACCATCTTCGTTAATGTCGCCGAGAATACCCGCAGCGGCATCGGTTTCTATTGAATAAAGTGAAAAGTGTGTTGTGGTAAAGGTGACTGTCTTGGTGGACGGGTCGTACACACCGTTCATATCCTGCTTTTCACCTTGTTCGGTTATATAATATACTTTAACTATGTTAGCCGAAACGGGTGCGGTGTAGGGAATGGTAATTGTAACTGTGCCTTCATTTTCGGAAGAATTAAAAATAACATCTTCCCCGCTGTCATCCACCAAATTAAACCCAACCAATTTGCCGCCGGAATTTGTAGCTTCTTCTGCTGCATCAAGCTGTGTATCCGAAACTTCGTTCAAATCAACAACATTATAATTGAATATGATTTGCTTGTTGCCATGTCGGTGCTGTATTTGGATTACCGAACCGCTGTCAAATATGGCGCTTGCTTGGTTAGATACGACCGGCACCGAAATGTCGTTACTAACCGCATTATCAATAACATCCGAGCCAATTTCGCCCATAAAGCTTTCGTTATCTTCGCCATATGTAATTTCAACATATGGTATACTTTTTTTCTTGGCAAACCGTATTGCATAGCTATCTTTAGGGGCACAAATTTCAAGGAAAAAACAATTATTGAATACAGTGTTTGTTATTTGTTCGACTGTGTCGGGAATGTATATGTATGAAAGTTTTTCGCAGTTTTCAAAAGCCCCCGATGACAGTTTCGTTATGCCTTCTGGCAATACTATGTTTTTTAATTCATAGCATTGCGAAAATGCCATACTAAGTTCTCCGGTCAAGGTTGAGGGCAAAGTTATATTCTCTATTCCCGTACTATAAAAAGCTGTGCCTATATCCTCTATATTATTCGGAAGAACCACCTTTTTTAACCCCGATTCGTTAAATGTCATCCACCCAAAGTTCTTTAAAGATGTTGACCAATGAGTAATATTGAGAATAGGGCAAGCTGCAAATGCACTGTCTCCTATATATTCAAGGCTGTCGGGGAAAGCAACATCTCCTAATAATTCACAGCTGCAAAAAGCACCGTTTCCAATTGTTTTTAATGTATTGGGGAATGTGATTTGTTTCAAATTATCATTATCCCAAAAGCAGGAGTCGGGGATTTTTTCTATTTCGGCTTGAATGTTGACCGTTTCAAATACATTTTTACTGAAATCTCCGAGGTCGGTAACTTTGTATCCTCCGATTTCGGCAGGAATTACAAGATCATATTTTTCGGGAATGTTATTGGGGTAAATCGTGCACTTATTGCCGTTTACAACATAACGAAACCAGCCTTCGTATCCGTCTATAGGTTCGCCTGTTTCAAACGGCTCATATGTATAATTTAAGTTATTATCTTTTGCATACGTTTCGGCAGTACTGTTTTCTTCACAGTGTATTTTTAAATAATCGCAACTTTTAAATGCATCATTCCCAATATTCTGTACTGAAGAAGGTATATATATGTTGGTCATTATACTGCAACCTTCAAAAGCGCTCTCTCCAATCGTTATTGTGTTTGACGGAATGATAAGACTTTTTAGTGCTGTGCAACTATGGAATGCACAATTCTGTATTGTTGTAATTCCGCTTGGAAGTTCAATATTTGTCAAGGATTTGCAACCATAAAACATACTTTCGGAAATCACCGAAAGATCTTTTGGCAAAGTTATGTTTGTAAGGGCTTCACAAGTTGAAAAGCATCCCAAACCTATATTTTTAACAGTATCGGGAATAGATATGCTTTTTAATTTTGAACATTCAAAAAACGCACATGTTTCGATTGTTTCCGTTCCGTCCGGAATCTCAATGTTTTCCAAATCGTAGCAAAAATTAAAAGCAGATTCGTTTATAACTTTAACGGTACTTGGTAATATTATGGTTTTAAATTTACTGCTCCGACAACAAGCTTCGGGTATTTCATTTACCTCTGCTTCTATTCTTAAGGTATTTACATTTTCAATATTAGCTAAAGCCTCGGGATATATACCGGTGACTATATTCCCTTCTATTATGTTAGGTATTACGAGTTCATCTGTTTTTTTTGAGAAATTATATCCGGTGATTAATAATTGTTCTCCTTTTTTTATGTATTTAATACCGTTAGATGTAGTTCCTTGTTCAATTTTATTGAACATAATATTTTCCGACGATTCAACGGCTACAAAATCCAGACCGTGATTTGACGCATATTCTTGTGCATAGCTTCCGGTATGTCCGTATATCGTTATCAATGGAACATACTTAAACACATCTTTGTCTATTGAAGTCACAGATTTCGGTATATATATACCTGAAAGTTGTGTGCAACCGTAAAAGAAATTATCTCCTCTTATATATTTTGCACCATCTAAAATTGTTACAAATTGTAATGAAGTGCAGTTTGAAAATGAGTTAGATAAACCGACTTTTAACGGAAGTACGATATTTTCCAATGCAGGGCAATCACTAATTGTAAAAGCAGAAACTTTTTCGCAGTTGAATACGATCTCTTTTAGCTTGTTACAACTGCCAAAACCTTCAAATGAAGTTACATTTTTACCTACCGTTAGTTTTGTCATTTCGTTGCAACAATTAAAAACATCTTTGCCGATTTCGGTTACGGAATCCGGAACAGTGAATTCTTCAAATCCACACCAGCCAAATGCACCCAATTCAATAGTTGTTACACTTTCGGGTAATGTGCAGGTTTTTAAATTATAACATCCCCAAAAGCAATCCTCGGGTATATTTGTGATATTTGCCTCAATTACCATATTTTCGATAGTCTCATTTTCCATAAAGGCAGAGGGGGCAATATTGGTTACGGGTAAGCCGTTAATATCCGAAGGAATGGTAACGTTAGGTTCTGAGCCTACATAGCCGCTTATTACTGCTTTTTTGTCGTTGTAAAGGTAAGTAAGACCGTTTGAAAGCTGACCCTCTTTAACATCATCATCGCTTTCAATCATGGTGTCTGACTGGCTTTCTTCTGCCATGACTATTGACAATTGCGTTTGGGATATTGACGAACATGTGATAATTATTGTGCCGATCAACAAAGAAAAAGCTCTTTTAATTTTTTTCATTATACTATCCTCCTTTTGTGATATTAAGAGTAACTCTAAATATTAAGATGTAATACTATATTCGGATAATCATAATTTTTAGAGATGCTCTTAAAAATATTTGAATTTATACGAAAAAGCCTGCCAACTATCACCATAATTGACAGGCTTTTATACGGATTCATCGATCATATTAAATTTTTTCTCACTTTCTCGGTGACTTGCACCGCTTTAATAATCGACCAATAACGGTATCTCCATGCCCACTCATCTTCTCGGATACTCATCCCCGACCTAAATTATGAGGTCATATTCAAAGTAAAGCCTGCAACCGATACGGCCGCCATGCACATAGTGCGAAAGAAACTTAACTTAGCTTTACGCTACATTAAATCCTATGGTACTGTCCTTTACGAAAGTACCCAACATAGAGCCCACATTTCAAAGCACCCCTTACAGTACGATAAAAAGTAAACTCAAAGCTTCTGGGTTTGCACAGAACCATCTGCCGGCTTACCAAAGCCTAATCCCATGCTTAAGATCACTGAAAACGGTTTCACTAATCTATGTAAAGTTCAAGTCGTGTTCTATTAACCCCGGGCGCTACCTGTATGCTAATTTCTACACAATTATTATAAGGTCATCTGCCGTTCTACTCTCGGCAAGTATTAAAAGTGTGGTAACTAAATCGGTTAATGAACGGGATTTAAGTCTTAGGCGGAATCACACCCTTTCCTATATATTTGATAAGCACCTATAAGCTGTTGCTTATCTTTGTTTGTATGTATAGATTATAGTTTATCTTCTTTGATTTGTCAACGGTTTTTTGAAAGAAAAAACATTTTTGGCAATTTGCATAATATATTGACAATTAATCCCATAAAAAAGCTTTCTTTTTGGCAATTTTTTATATTTTAAATATTGCAGCCGTGGCTCATATTTTCATAAAAATATTGCTAAAATTCAAGGGTTGTTGTATACTGTTAGGGAAACACTGATTTAATTAATCTTTCGTATATTTGGCTAATGTCACTGCATACTGCGTCAAAGCCCCTTAACATAGCTTATGGCTATGTCCTCGGGTCTTTTCCTTGTCTGCGGTGACATTATC
>CAMOYW010000139.1 GCA_946630405.1 uncultured Clostridia bacterium
GTCAATATCATCACTTTGAGAAGCAGTCGTAGCTTCCGTGGTCTGCTCCTGAACGGACTTTGTGGTAGCTTCCGTCGTCTGCTCCTGAACGGACTTTGTGGTAGCTTCCGTCGTCTGCTCCGTTACCACTGTGGTCGTAACCGTGGTATCTACAACGGGTGTAAAACCTTCACTTACACCGCCGCCCACATTTGCGATAACATAAGCTCCGCCTATGGAAGTATTGTTTGAATAATTTGTAAGCGCAGTTCTAAGCTCTGCGTCTATATCGTGAGATGTATCCTTGGCTGTTGTAAATACAAAACCCGTAGCCTTTGTAAAGTCAACTCCGCCAACTCTACCCGCATATTTTGTTACGGTATTTTTTGCACTTTCGGCAGATTCAATACTTAATGACTGTATATAATCTCCCGCTTTACTTGTATCGGTATCAAATTCATTATACTTTGCGCCTGCGGCCGTAGTATAATTTATCTTTTGATTTCTCGTAGCGGCAAGGCAAGCATCTCCGTTACCCTCGGTACTTCCGGGCGCATCCATACTCCACTTGCTTTCATATCCGTCAAAGAAATTGCCGTACATCTTGATAGCACCTATGGGATTTGAATCTTCAAGAGTGTTTGAACCACCGTTTCCGTCCGAATCACAGCCTACACTTCCCTGTAAAGTGGGATATTTTTGTCCTCTGAAATAATTGTTCTCGACAAAAGCCGAAGAGCCTTCGGAGGCGCCGACTCCGTACTTGGAGTTACCGTCATAATAATTGTTGTAAATGTGGACGCTCATCGTCCTGATCCTCGGATGACGAGAATCCGAATGGTCGAACCAATTGTGATGGTAGGTGATATAATTATCTCCGCTTTCGCTCTTCATACCGCACAAAGATACCTTACCGCCGTCCCAATAATGGTTATATGATAAAGTAACGAACTGAGAATCGTTCTTCACGTCGGTCGAACCATCGCCCTTGGCTTTATCTCCGGAACCCTGTATTCCGTAGAATATCTCGTTATTGTGTACCCATATATCGGTATTTGCGGTATCAAGAGAAATACCGTCATCTTTGAAATCATGAAGTGCAAGATTACGGACCTCAACATTTCCCGCATTCCTTAAAAGAAAACCGAAGTTGATAGTGGTATCGGGACCGACACCTTCTATTGTGATGTTACTTTCGTTATATGTTGTTGAGGGCTTAACCTGAATATAACCGCTTGAATTAAGCTGCGAACCCGAATAATCTATTTTACCTATGATACGCACGATAAGAGGATCAGACGTTCTCTTGTTTCTACCCTGCAATATCGAAGAAAGACCCGTAACTCCGTTTTCGGTAACAGTATCTATATCGGAAGCCTTGGTGATATAAATGATGTTCGCACCCGATTTGGGTGTACCGTTTTCGTTATATGCACCGGGCATAGAACTGAATTTTGACTTTGGACTGAAAGCAAAGCCCGTTCTGTCGTTAGGTACGGCATTTATCGTGGCACTTTCCGATGCTATGACAGAACCACTACTGTTTAATGCGGAAACGACCACGGTATGCGAACCCGAAGTAACGCCGATTATATCGGCTCTGAAATGACCGTCGTTATACCTTCTTATCAAACGATCGTCCAAAGTTGTACCGTCACAGGTAACTTTGTAACCCGCAACTCCGCTTGTTGACGCAGGTGTCCATTCCACGGCACCGCCTTCAAGCCAATCGGTAACGGAAAGTGTTCCGACCTGTGCAGAAGCCGCCATTGTCACTTGCGAGAAGTTGAACTTTACCGATGTACTCGGCAAAAAAGCAACCCCGAGTGAAACGGTAAGCAAAGCACAAGCTAACCTTCTCAACCCGTTTTTCATAGAGAAAAACCTCCTTTAATTGCAAACATTTATAACAATTGACAATAAAGCCTATAAAAATATAGTTAATATTACCAATTTCGTTGAAGGTATTATAAACCCATTTTGTTGAAATTGCAACATATTTTTAATGAAATTTTAATTTTTGTTAAAAAAAAGGAATGTAAATAACACATTCCCAATCTGTAAATAATCAATGATAGAATAATATTAGCCTCTCAGACTTTAATCCGCAGGCAGAAATCGCATTTTCACCGAGGAGCAGACGGAGTACACATTCCTTACGGGCTTGCCAATGCCTGCAATATTTGAAAGAAAACACAGTATACTTTCAAAGAGGTGTAAAAACAAGTTTTTACACCCCCAACAAATCACATATTTTTTACTTCTTCAAACTCTTTAAGCATTTCCTCATCGGGTGCTTTTGTTATAAGACTGACAACAACTATAAATATCAAAGCAACAAGGAAAGCAGGTGCAAGCTCATATAAGTCGAAAGCACCGCCTAACGGGCGCACACAATATTTCCACACAAATACCATAATACCGCCCGAGACCATTCCCGCGATCGTACCCTGTAAGTTTGTCCTCTTCCAGAAAAGAGACATTATTATCGCAGGTCCAAACACGGCACCAAATCCCGCCCATGCAAAGGAAACGATATTAAACACGGATGAATTGGGATCCCATGCTATAATAACGGCAAGTATAGCAACTACAACAAGTGTAATTCTTGCGGTGAGCATAGCCATTTCGTTAGAGAGCTTAACTTTAAATACGTCCTGCACAATATTTTCGGATACGGCAGATGATGCGGCAATAAGCTGTGAATCGGCTGTTGACATTGTTGAAGCCAATATACCCGCTATTATAATACCTGCGATAATGGCAAATAAAAGTCCGTTTTGGGAAATATGATCCGCAAGCACAACTATAAGATTTTCGGCTTTGGAGGCACTCTTTGGATCTTCTATAAGCGAATCAAGTATACCCGACTGCGTCATAGCTCTTCCCACGACACCTAAAAATGTTGCAACGCCGAGAGAGATCACGACCCATACGGAAGCAACTCTTCTTGAAAGCTTAAGCTTTGAAGGGTCGTTGATAGCCATAAATCTGAGAAGGATATGCGGCATACCGAAATAACCCAAACCCCAGCAAAACATTGTTATTTTATTGAAAATACCGTATCCCGATGATGCCTGCGTAACGTTATTGTAAGTGGCATTTACATCAAGGAACCCCGGCAGGGTGTTTACGCTTTGTGTGACTTCATTTAAACCGCCAACCTGAGAAACACCGTAAAATACAACTATCAAAAGAGCTATACTCATAACGATAGACTGTATAAAGTCGGTAGTTGATGCGGCAAGGAAACCTCCCGTTGTGGTGTAACCGACTATTATTACCGCAGATACGATCATTGCAAGATAATAGTTAACACCAAAAAGCTGTGAAAAAAGCTTTCCGCAAGCGGCGAAACCCGACGCTGTATAAGGTACAAAAAAGATAATAATGGCAATTGCACCGATCAAAAGTGTAATGTTTTTTTCGTCTCTGAAACGTCTTTTAAAATAATCGGGCAAAGTAATTGCATTAAGCTTGGCGGTATAGTTTCTAAGTCTTTTTGCGGTAAAAAGCCAATTCAAATACGTACCCACCGCAAGTCCGAATGCAGTCCAGCCCGCATCGGCAATACCCGAAAAATATGCAAGCCCGGGAATACCCATAAGCAGATATGAACTCATGTCCGAAGCTTCCGCACTCATCGCGGTAACAAGCGGGCCGAGCTTTCTTCCTCCGAGATAGAAATCTCCGACATCGTTGGTCTTTCTTGATGCCATAAAGCCGATCACGAGCATTCCTATCAAATATAATGCTACCGAAACTATTATTCCTATTTGTGAAATCGTCACTGTCCTTCTCCTTTATTTTCGTACAAGTTGTTCAGTATCTATTTTATCTATAACTTCACCGTTGTCTTTATTAAGGTATGTAATGTTTACCCTCGCCTCCTTGGGCGATATACCGCTGAATACCTGATATGTGGCACTGTCCACATATATATCAAAAGCTGTGATAGCTTTTTCCGCAGCAATATCGGGATCGCATTTCACAATAAAGTCGGTAAAGGTCTCGTTTGCTTCTATCGAAAAGACATGGGGATATTTCTTTTTATCTTTAACGATATTATCAACTGTATCTTCAAGCTTCTTTTTAAGCTTAAGTACATATTCGTCATACTCCTCGGGCGACATATATGCACTGACAAAACCGTCTTCGTTTATAGATACATTTCTTGCACCCCAACTTCGGACTTCCTTCTTAATATCCTCATCATTCTGATTCACCCCAAAAAAATCGGGTGCCAAAACGAGTTTGATCATATTATCAGCCTTCTTTATGTCAACATTTAAGTCAACGCCTTTATGTTCCTTTGGCGGTTCCTTTTTCTTTTTTTCGTTCACGGCTTCGGCAAGTTTTAATGTGTAATCATCCTGCACAGCCTGTTCGCTTACCACGGAATCACCTGTAACTATTTCATCTTGGACCGACTGTTCCTTTTCAAGTTCGGCTACAAGCATATCTCCGCAACCGCAAAGCAAAAAGCCGCAAAATGCAAGCACTAATATTTGCTTCCTCATATAATGCTAACCCCTTCTTGTATCAACTATCCTGCTTACCTTTTTCTTAATTCTTTG
>CAMOYW010000140.1 GCA_946630405.1 uncultured Clostridia bacterium
CTCCGTCGGCACCTGCCGCATCCGATGTCCGTATTATTGTGCCGAGGTTACCGGGGTCGGCAACATTTTCGCATATGACCAATAATGGATCGTCGTTAAGTGATATCATCTCGGGTTCGAGCTTTGGACATATGGCAAGTATACCCTGGGGCGTAACCGTATCGGTAAGAAGTGAAAAAAGCCCGTCCGAAACTACATAGTTGCAGTTATCTTTGTGCGGATAGCTTTCGGCACATATTATTTTGGTTTTTTCTTTTTTATCTTTTGGAAGCTCACCAATGAGTCTTTCACCTTCTAAAATAAACATACCGAGCTTATCACGCGCTTTTTTGCTTTTTAGAGATATGACAGACTTAATAATATTATTTTGCTTGCTTTCTATATAGATCATCTTAATAATTCTACTTGTAATCTTTTTTTAAAAATGTTATACTGTCTTATTATAATTGAGTAATACCATTTTGTAAAGAGGTGATTTTTTGGCAGGTTCTGTGTTCGGTAACCTTTTTAAGGTGTCCACCTTCGGTGAAAGCCATGGAGAAGGGCTCGGAGTTATTGTTGACGGATGTCCCGCAGGTTTGAAGATAGACAGCGAATATATACAAAAAGATATGGACAGAAGGCGTCCGGGTTCCAATAAATTCGGAACAAAGCGCAATGAAGGTGACAAGGTCAGGATCCTTTCGGGTGTTTTTGAGGGAGTGACCGAGGGAACGCCTATTGCTATGGTCGTATTTAATGAAAATCAAAAGTCCAAGGATTATTCTGCCATTATGGATGTTTTTCGCCCGGGGCATGCGGATATGGGCTTTTGGGAAAAATACGGTATTAGAGATTATAGAGGAGGCGGACGTTCATCGGGAAGAGAAACTCTTTCTCGTGTTGCCTCGGGAGCCGTTGCAAGAAGATTTCTTGAAGAACTCGGAATACAAGTAAAAGCTTATGTGACGGAAATTGCGGGGGTTAAAGCCGAAAAACGTGATTTTGACGAGGTAAGCAAAAATCCTCTTTTTATGCCCGATAAAGAAGCGGCTGAAGCTGCCGCCGAAGAAATAGAAAAAGCCATGCAGTCAAAGGATTCGGTAGGCGGAGTCATTGAGTGCAGAATAAGCGGAATGCCTATCGGGGTAGGAGAGCCCGTGTTTGATAAGCTTGATGCAAGCCTTGCAAAGGCGGTAATGTCAATAGGAGCCGTAAAAGGTGTTGAATTCGGTGCGGGATTCGGAGCTGCGACGCTTTTGGGAAGCGAAAACAATGACGGCATGAGGATGAAAGACGGCAAAATAACAAAGCTTACCAACAATTCGGGCGGCGTGCTCGGAGGATTTTCCGACGGGGATGATGTTGTGTTCAGAGCGGCGTTTAAACCGACCCCTTCTATTGCAAGACTTCAACAAAGCGTTACCAGATTTAAAGAAGATACCGACATTACCGTAAACGGAAGGCATGACCCTTCCGTTGTACCGAGAGCAGTGGTCGTGGTTGAGGCTATGGCGGCTCTTACCGTAGCGGATCTTATGCTTATGAATATGTCTGCCAGAATGGATAATGTAATAAAAATATATAAGGAGAAATAATATGTCCAATTCAAAAGTTACCGATAGTTTTGATTTTTTTAAGGGAAATTCTCCCAAAGAGCTTGTGGAAAAGTTTGGCAGTCCTTTGTATGTGATCAGTGAAGACATTTTAAGGCAAAGATGCCGTGAGATGAAAAATCTTGTCAGCTATCCCAAGTTTATACCGAATTATTCCGCCAAGGCAAACAGTAACCTTGCCTTTTTGGAAATAGTTCAAAGTGAGGGGCTTAATGCCGATGCAATGAGCCCGGGCGAGATATATGTGGAGCTTATGGCAGGATTCAAGCCCGAACAGATATTCTACATAAGCAATAATGTTTCCGAAGAGGAAATGCTTTTCGCAATTGAAAGAGGAATTACAGTCAGTGTTGACAGTGTGGCACAGCTTGAACGTTTCGGTAAAATAAACAAAGGCGGTAAGGTCGCGATCAGATTTAACAGCGGTGTGGGCGCAGGTCACAGTGCAAAGGTCGTTACGGGTGGCAAAAAGACCAAGTTCGCGGTCAACCCCGAATACATACCCGAGGTCAAGGAAATACTTAAAAAATACGACCTTAAACTTGTGGGTATAAATCAGCATATAGGTTCTTTGTATATGGATGCAAAGCCTTTTCTCGACAGTGTGAAAGCTGTAATGGAGATAGCAAAACAGTTTGATGATCTTGAATTTATAGATTTCGGCGGCGGTTTCGGCATCCCCTACGAGAAGCTTAACGACCAGCCGAGGCTTGACCTTAAAAAACTCGGTGAGAGCTTTAATGCCGAGCTTGAACAGTTTGTAAAGGAATACGGCAAGGAACTTACTTTCAAAATAGAGCCGGGCAGATACATAAGCGCAGAGTCAAGCGTTCTTCTCGGTACGGTCCACAGCATCAAGCATAACGGTGCCGATAAGTATATAGGTACGGATATAGGTTTTAATGCGCTTCAAAGACCCGTAATGTATGATTCACATCACGATATAGAAGTATATAACGACAGCACGGAAAAAGAGTGCGTTACGGTGGTGGGCAATATTTGCGAAAGCGGAGATATCCTTGCAAAAGACAGAGAACTTCCGAAAGCCGAGATAGGCGATGTAATAGGGCTTCTTGATGCGGGAGCATACGGCTTTAGCATGGCTTCAAACTATAATAACAGGTTAAGACCTGCGGAAGTGCTCATAAGAGAAAACGGAGAGGCAGTCCTTGTAAGAAAGAGAGATTCTCTTGAAGATCTTACAAGAAACATGATTTCTCTTAAAGACTTATAAGATTAAGATAGATAAAGTAAGTGTTTCGGCTGTAAAAAGGCATCGTAAGGTGCCTTTTTGTCTATCACGGGAGGTGTTACTATGCTGATAGGCAGCTGCGAAGTAAAAATACATATCTCCTTTTCAAATTCCCTAAAAGATAAAAGAATGGTCGCAAAAAGCCTTATAGCAAAACTCGGGAATAAGTTTAATATATCCGTTGCGGAGACGGATATGCAAGATGATATTCGTATGCTGTGTATAGGCTTTGCCAATGTGTCAAACACAAGGAGGCAATGCGATGCCGTTACGGACAGGGTACTTGGATTTATAGACGAAAATTGTGAAGGAGAGGTTATTGACATTCAAAGGGAGGTGCTTTGAGTGAACGAAAGGATCATACGTTTTTTATCTGTGGAGATAAATAATATCAAAAACGTCGCTAAGGGTATTGTGGATATGCCTTTTATGTACGATAAAAGCTACTATTCCGAAAGAGCCGAGATACTCGGGATATACGGACAAAACGGTTCGGGTAAAACTGCTGTTATAGATGCCTTAAATCTCGTTAAAACTCTGATGAGCGGTGAAACTCTGCCTTTTGACGGCATCAATCTTGTACAGGGCGGAGAGAAAGAGTCTTCGATATGTGTATATTTTTACATAGGTGATGAACAGGAGAGAGTGTATCGTTACGTCATAAGCGTAGAAAAAATAAAAGAGAACGGAATAGATAAATTAAGCATAAAAGAAGAGACCGTGTCTTGCCGCATGCTCACAAGCCTTGACAAGGAGCTTTCCTACGGAATACTTGCAAGATCCAAAAACGGCTCCAAACAGCCATTTGAGTACGAAGAAGATATTGAGGAACTGACGGGCGGCGATGACGATAAGAGAATAGATCTTACGGTAATAAAACGCCTTGCTTATAAGGAAAACCGCTCGTTTCTTTTTGCAAAAGAAATGAAGGAGCTGTGCGAAAATTCCGAAAACACCGAGTGGCATTATATACCCGTTTTGGGAGAATATGCAAGGAGAAATCTTTTTATCATCAATCAAGGTCACAGCGGAGTTATAAGTGTGGATTTTGAAATGCCTTTTTCCGTCAGAAGAAAAGATTCGGATGTACTCGATCAGCTTGTAGTCTCTCTTGCCGAGCCTGTTGTGTTTGAAAAAGAAAAATATGCGCTTTTCTGTGCCGTAATATCGGAGATCAATTCCATAATATCAGCATTGATACCGGGTATTGAATTAAAAGTGAAGGAATACGGAGCGCAAACCACCAAAAACGGAAATGAAGGAGTCAGGTTTGAACTTCTCTCATCTCGTGACGGAGCTGTTTTCCCTCTTCGTTATGAAAGTGAAGGTATCAAAAAAATAATATCCATACTTAATATTCTTGCGCTTATGTATAACCATCCGTCTGTTTTTGTGGCGATAGACGAGCTTGATGCGGGCGTGTTTGAATATCTTTTGGGTGAGCTTCTTAAAGTTATGGACGAGACGGGTGCAGGTCAGCTTTTGTTTACGTCGCATAATTTGAGACCGCTTGAAATGCTTGACAAAAACTCTATACTTTTCACTTCTTCGGGGGCTGACGGCAGGTATTTGAGGATAAATGAGCTTGATTCGGGTCATAATCTAAGAGAGCAGTATATACGTGCTTTGAGGCTCGGTTCCGACACTGGAAATATTTATTCGCGTACTCTGAAAAGCGAAATACGCCGTGCTTTTTATATGGCAG
>CAMOYW010000141.1 GCA_946630405.1 uncultured Clostridia bacterium
CTCTTTTTATTTTAACGTGTTTGTGAAGACCCTTTTTCTGCTCCGTCGCTAATAAGGGAGGGAAGACCCCTCCGCCCTACGGGCACCTCCCCTATTAAGGGAGAGAAGACCCCTCCGCCCTGCGGGCACCTCCCCTATTAAGGGAGAGAAGACCCCTCCGCCCTGCGGGCACCTCCTCTATTAAGGGAGGTAATAGACACCGGTATTAAGGCTCCCTTAATAGGGGAGCTGTCAGCGGAGCCGAATGAGGGGTCTTCACAATTTATAAGCTTCTTTTCATCGGAAGTAATGTTGTAAAAATTTTAATACAATTAATATCTTACCAGGGTCTGAGTTCGCCGCCGTAAGGAAGGTTGTATGTCTCTCCCTTAAGATAGTCGTTGGCATCGTCGTGGCTGTCGTAGTAGATGATAGCGCCCTGTGCCTTAATGTTGTTGAAGGTGGTCTCTTCGTTCTCCATTACGAACTTGCGGAAACGGCTCTCGCCCGTAAGTTCAAGCGTACCGTCGTTATCTATGGTGATATCGCAGAATGAACTTAACTTGTCGCCGTTTACGGTACCCGTATAGGAAGCCTTTTCGCCTATGTAGAGGTTGAGTGTGGTGGTATCGTCAAGAACTATATCACCTTCCATGTTCTCGTTTTCAAGGTTTATTTTAATGTTGCTTCCGACATCCTGCTTTGTTCTGAGGCTGACGGGCATATCTATTATCTTGTTGCCCTTTATTTCGCCGTTTGTGAAGTTAAATTCCACGTTTGCATCCTGTATCTTAAATACACAGCCGTTCTTTGCACTGTTTGTGACCTCGCCGCCCGTGATATTTATGGTAGCAAATTTGGAATCGTTTGCGTTGTTGGTCTTGTCGGAATTTACCTTGTCAAGAAGTTCGGGATCTTCGTCATAAATGTATATTGTGCCGTTTTTAAAGTTGCTTGATATTTTGGAACCCTTTGCTATATTGAGTTTGGCATCGTTTTCCATCTTTATGGCATATACGCCGTCGCCCTCTATTCTTGCCGTACCCTCTATCGAAAGGTCGCCGCTCTTTATGTTAAAGCAGGCGTGTTCTTCAAGTTCTGTGGAGGCTTTGTAGGTTCCGCCCGTTACGTCCACATCGCTCTTGCCTTCTATTACAACGGCATTTCCGTTTTTGGCTGTAATTATACTGTCTTCAAGAGTTGCGGAGTCCGCATCTTTAATGTGAACACCGTCGGAGTTTTGAGTGCTTATTCTTGAAGATGATATTTCAATGTTTCCGCCGTTTAAGGTAACGCCTGTTTTGCCCGTCACGTTTAATTCACTGTCGTTTATCCTGATATCTTCATCCGTCGCTTCTATGGGAGAAGTCAGGATCTCGTCTTCATAAACGCTCTTTGAAGTGTTCTCTTCGTCGTCATTACCGTCGTCAACAACGGGCTTTTTGTTGTCATTTTCGATCTTATTATCGTCAAGATATGAGCATACCTTTGAGAATATAACAGCCATTTCAGCTCTTGAAAGAGTGGTCTCGGGCTTGATATTGCCGTTATCGCCCTCTACTATGCCCATTTTGGTAAGTGAACCTATGGCAAGCTCCTTTTCGGCATTGGTAACAAGTGCGCCGTCGTTGTACATGGAAAGGTCTACACTTGTGTTGTTGCCTACCATACCCGCCTTGTTAAGCGCCCTGTATATGTAAAGAAAAGCATCGGAGCGTGTAATGGGCGTTTCGGGATATACGGGACCTATAAAGTCGATGATACCCGCAACTTTGGCGTTTATAATGCTTTGATAGTAGTAGTCCGTAGGTTTTACGTCGCTTATATCGAATATTTCGCCGCTTGCCGCTTTAAGGGCAAAGGTCTTATCTACAAAGATAAAGAAATCTCCTCTTTCTATATCGTTTGAGGGTGCGAATTTGTTATCTCCCACACCGTGAGCGATACCTCTTTTGGATATGTCGTCAATGTAGGGGATAGCCCAGGGGTAGCTTCTGTCGTTTACATCTGTATAGTATTCGGATTTTGTAACGGCAGCGGGAATGGTTTGCTTTACATCTTCGGAAGCCTCTTCGACCGCTTCTTCTTCGGCATCTTCGGCTTTTACGGATTCCTCGATTGATTCTTCGACCGCTTCTTCGACCTTTTCTTCGGTCGTTACTTCTGTGTCTTCCGTTTGAGCTTTGAGTTTTTTATCCGCAAGCACGGGAATTGCGTTTGCAATGCAGAGTGCCGATATTGCGGCTATGGAAATACATTTTTTAAACTTCATGGTATACCCTCCTTTATATCAGTGACAGCCGCCGCAAGTGGAACAGCTGCCCGTACAGCCACCGTTTTCATTTCCCGATAAGGTGGCATTAAATACGTTCATTACGGAATTAACATACATTTGAAATCTGTTTTCCGCCTGCATCATATCGTTGATGATGCTGTTTTCTCTTAAACCTTTTGCAAGCTCGTCAAGCTTTGATGCCTGCTTTTCTATATCTTCATCTTCGATAGAGCCGTCTTGTATGCCCATTTCAAGCTTTTGCTTAAAGTCCGTGTATTCAAACAGGAGCTTTTGAGCCTCTTCGTTTCCGTCAAATATGTAGCGGGCATCGTTTACGGCTTTTCCAAATTCGCTTTCAAGCATTTGATTGGCAAGTTCTCTTGCCGTATCGTATACAGTTAAGTCCATATCATATCTCCGATTAAATAAAATGTTTTGCTTTCGTTTATTTTTACATCCACGATATTGCCTATCAGGCTTTTATCCCCTTTGAAATGTACAAGGGTGTTGTCGCTCATCCTGCCCGTCAAAAGTGTGCTGTCGCCGTCCGAAACTCCCTCGGCAAGCACCTTGTAGGTTTTTCCCACCTTTTCGGAGTTTATTTCCTCCACTATGGGATTTACGGTTTCAAGCACCCTGTTAAAGTTCTCCTTTACAAGGCACTCGTCAAGCTGAGGCATGGAAGCGGCGGGAGTACCCGTGCGCATGGAGTAGATAAAGGTAAAGGCACTTGAAAACCTTGCCTTTTTGATAATATCCAATGTGTCCTCTATTTCCTCTTTACCCTCTCCGGGAAAGCCTACCATAACATCGGTGGTGAGGGCAATATCGGGTATTTCGGCTCTTATTTTATCAACAAGATCTAAATAATACTCTTTGGTGTAGTGCCTGTTCATAGCCTTTAATATGGCGTTGTTGCCTGCCTGAAATGGCAAATGAAGGTGGTGACACACCTTTTCGCAATCCCTTATGGCATATATCAGCTCGTCGCTGAGGTCTTTGGGGTGGCTCGTCATAAAGCGTATACGCTCCAAGCCGTCAATTTCGTTTACCATGCGTAATAGTTCCGAAAAGGTGACGGGTTTATCAAGGCCTTTTCCGTAGCTGTTTACGTTCTGACCAAGGAGCATGACCTCTTTTACGCCGTCTTTTACAAGCTCATTTATCTCTTTCAAAATGTCTTCGGGCGTTCTGCTTCTTTCTCTGCCTCTTACATAGGGTACTATGCAGTAGGTACAGAAGTTGTTGCACCCGTACATTACGTTTACGCTCGCTTTAAAGCTGTATTTACGGACGGAGGGAAGATCCTCTTTTATCTCGCCGTGCTCTTTCCATATATCGAATATGGGAGAATCAGCCTCTATGTTTCTTATCATAAGCTCGGGGAGCTTGTAGAGGTTGAATGTGCCGAACACTATATCCACATGCCTGTACTTTTGGCGTATGGTCTCTATCACGGTGGGCTGCTGCATCATACAGCCGCAAAGTGCTATTTTAAAGTCGGGGTTTTCCTCTTTTTTGTGTTTGAGGAAGCCGAGCTTTCCGTAGACCTTGTTTTCGGCATTTTCACGCACACAACAGGTGTTGTATATCACAAAGTCTGCATCATCTTCGGTGTCGGTCATATCGTAGCCCGAATTTATAAGCATACCTTTGAGCTTTTCCGAATCGTGGGCGTTCATCTGGCAGCCGAACGTGATAACGGCAGCCTTCTTTTTTCTGCCCTTTCGTTTTTCAAAATCATCGTTCAGCTCTTTCAGTTTATTTATGTACCATTCAAGTGAACGGTCGTTTTCTTTATTCATATTTTGATACACTCCTACGAGTGACATTATATATTAAATCGTGAGTTATTTCAACTTAAATTTTCTTGACAAATTTAATTAAAAATAGTATTATAAAAGCAAGAGGGAGCAATGGACTGCACCCGAATCTTTTAGTTATGAAAATAACCGTCTGTTGGGCTTATGACGGTTATTTTTTAATTGCAACAATGAGAATTATAAATAATGTAATTGTTACTAAATATTCATAATAACCCATACCATCACCTCCTTTATGAAGGTGTGGTGCAGTCCCGTCATACAGTTATATATTGCTCGTCTCTTGCAAGCTGTGATAATACAGCTTTTTTTATTTTATCATATTTTATTTTGTTTGTACAATAATATACTGATTTGTAACGGAAATGTTAAATTTCTTATTGACAAATAATATATTAAAATCTAAAATTAATAAAAAGAATAAAAGGAGTTTTGCATGACAGGATATACCACCGTTTATCGG
>CAMOYW010000142.1 GCA_946630405.1 uncultured Clostridia bacterium
ATCCGAGGGCATTACATCGGGAGTAAATTGTATCCTCCCGAATTTCAGCTCCATAGCTTTTGCAAAGGCAAGAGCCATTGTGGTCTTTCCGACTCCCGGTATGTCCTCTAACAGTATGTGTCCGCCGGCGAGTATGGCAGACATTATTGCTCGTATTTCCCTGTTTTTGCCGAGAATAACTTTGTTTACTTCGTTTATTACGGCAATTGCTTTTTCGTTGTTCATATTTTTACAGTCAACTCCCCGTCATATCCCGTTATATGGTAGTTATATTCTTTTATAAGTTCCATTGTTTGTGAGTGCGGATGCGAGTAAGTGTTTTTATAGCCTGCCGTTATTACGATAAGCTTTGGATTTGCGGCGGCAAGCAAAGCGGCACTCGTGCCGTCTTTCGCACCGTGGTGCGGAAGCTTGAGCACATCGCATTTGAGTCTTCGGTTTATAAACTCGTCTTCCATATTTATACTCGTATCACCCGTAAAGAGAAAACGCTTTTGTTCAAAATCAAGCATCATAAGCATGGAGCTTTCGTTGCTCGTTTCCGAGTTTACGGGCAGCATAGCCTCCCATTTTATCTTCCCCCTTGTGAGTGTGTCGCCGTCTTTAAGAGTGTAAACGGGTATGCCGTTTTCTTTCAAGGTTTTGAACACGTCTTCGGAGAGGGCGGTGGGTGAAGCGTTTTCGGCAATGTAGACCTTTTCTATCTCTATTTTGCCCGCTATTTCTTCAAGTGCGCTTATATGGTCGTAGTCAAGGTGAGAAATAAATACCTCGTCTATTTTGTGTGTATTCAGATATTTCAGATAAGGCAAAAGCACTTTTTCTCCTGCCTTTTTGCCGTAGCCCGAACCTGCGTCGGCAAGTGCTGTGTAGTTCTTGCCTTTGATCACGGCGCAGTCCGCATTTCCCACATAAGGGAATATAACGGCTTTTTCGGGTATGCGGCAGGCAAAAAACACACATAGGCAGATAAAACAGCAAATTGCTGTATGCAGGGGCTTTAAATTCCCCACGCTTAAATTATAAAATAAAACCGTGATAATTGCAACCGAAACAAGCATACCTATTGTCATTCCGCCTGTGGCAATGTCGGACAAAGGTGCGGAGTTTATAAGCTGTGAGATATAGATCATCGCATTTACAAGCACATACACTATACCCGAGCAAAAGTGTGCCGCCGTCAGGTTTACAAGAGAGAGTATGCCCGATATAAGGGAAAATACAACTATCGGAAGTACGAGGGGTACAGCTATAAGGTTTGTAAACAGCGAAAGAGGGTTGAAGGAGTAAAAGTAATACACCGTCAACACCTGCGTGCCCGTATTTACGCCGAAGGCAAGAGGGAGGAGGCGTGTTTTCCTGCCGAAGTGCCCGTAAATATCGTTGATCATGCCTATTATGAAAACCGCCCCGAAGGAAAAGCGGAAGCCCATGCTGTAAAGGTAGGAGGGAGAGTATATCAAAAGGAGCATACAGGCAAGGCAGGCGGAGCCTATGATATCGCCGTCTTTGTAAAAAATGTCCGAGATAACATATGCGCCGAACATTATTACGGCACGCACCGTTGCCACGGAGCAACCCGTCAAAAGGCAGTAAAAAACAAGCACTATAAGGGCGATCACTCCCGAGGCTTTTTTAAGCAGCGGCTTTAAAAGGAACATGAGTAGCCCCGATAATATAGATATGTGAAGTCCCGATATGGAAAGTATATGGACTATGCCTCCTTTTCTGAAACTGTCGTAGGTACTTTGGTCTATATCTTCGGTACATCCGAGTATCAGCCCCTTTACGATGCCCGCTTCACGAGGCGGAAGTATTTGCTCGTACCCTTTTGAAAGGCGTGAAGAAATGCCGGAAAGAAGGGTGTGTATATCTCTTTTTTCTCCCGTTTTTACAATGCTTTCGGCGTTTTGCGAGCAGAATAGGTGTTTGTATCGGTAGTAGCTCAGGGTATCGAATCCCACGGGGTTTTTGCGCTTTTCGGGGTAGGAGAGCCTGCCGTGTGATTTGATCACATCGCCTGTTTTAAGTTCTTTTCCCGAGTCCGAATAGATCAAGAGCTTTAAACCTTTTGAATGTCGGTCGCCCGATGAAACGGTGTCCGTAAGTACGGTGAACATATAACCGCCGTCGCTTTTATCGCTCTTTTCGATTATCTCTCCGCAAACGATCGCATCTGCTTTGTCGCTTGCAAGTCGGTAAAGTGCCATATCTTTGGGGGTCACATCATTTACGCCGAGTGCCGTTCCGAATGCCGCGAAGGCGGAAAGCAGTATGAGCATGGGGGTGCGGAAGAGTATGGCAAGTTCCGTATTTATAACCGCAATTATTAACAAAAAAAGGGCAATACTCCACCCTTCGTTGAAGTATTGCCCAATAATTATACCTAATGTCATTATCGCAAGTGCAAAGGTTATAGGTCTTTTCATTTAACGTATTACCGCTTCGTTTCGCTCAAAGGTCTTGCTGAAATCTATGTTTTCAAGTTTGTTGACCTTCTCGCCTTCTATAAGGAACTGCACTTTGTTGACCGTTTTAAGTTCCGTAAGGGAGTTGACTACCGAATAGATGGTAAGCTCCGTGCTTACGGGGGTCTTGGTCAAAAAGCCTTTTGATAGGTTTACATAGCATATCCCGTCTTCCGTTTTTATATCTCTTATGAGAGTATTCTTTGGCATGGTGGGGGTAAGCATATTTTTGTCGGGTCCCGATATGAGCTGCTCCACTATCTGATATTCGAGAGTGAGAGACTGCTTTTCCTCTATGTTTCTTTGCTCGGGGACAAGGCGTGAGCCTGTTCTGTCCACAAAGTAGAGAGTTACCATTCTTTGCTGTGTTTTTTCGGGTACGACTTCGGGGTTGTTGCGCACGTTCGTTCTGTTAAGCAGTTCCGCTTCTCCGTCTTCTTTTGAGATGAAGGGAGTGCCGTTTATCGTGAGCTTGACATTGTCTATAAAGCTCATGTCCGTCAACGTGTACACAAGAGCGCCCACACACAGCACCCTGTCCGCAGAGGAGAGGGAGTTGAAGGACGGCTCTATATCTATATTTGCGGTATTGCCCGCAAAAGTTCTGGATATTATTTTAAACTCGGCAGGCAGTACAAGGGACGTGTTTGCGGTTTTGGGCCCGCTTTTGAATTCGTCTACTACGGTTTTAAACATTATGTCATCGGAATCCACAAGGTTAACCGTTCTTGATTCTATGGCAAGTGTGTTGGAACTGCCGTTTATGTAGTACATATTGTACTTGACCGTGCCCTCAGCCATTTTAACATCTCTGATATATATAAATATACCCGTTGCCGCCGCAAGTGCGAGTATCGAGCATATTACATATATTGCTATATGTTTGGCGTTCAATTAAGTCACCTCAAATTCCGTCGTGCTTTAGCGGTATACATACCACAAAGGTCGAGCCTTTGCCTTCTTCGCTTATTACCTTTATCGTGCCGTTATGAAGAAGTACCGTGGAGTGTGTAATGGCAAGTCCGAGACCCGTTCCGCCCGTTTCTCTGTCTCTTGTTTTGTCCACACGATAAAAACGGTCGAATATCTTGCTTTGTTCTTCTTCGTTTATGCCCACGCCCGTGTCGCTTACGGTAATGTAGCAGTCAAGATGGTCGGCATCTACGCTTACCTTTACCTTTCCGTCCATGGGGGTGTATTTTATACCGTTTTCGATAAGGTTTGATATGGCAAGCCCGAGCTTGACCTCATCAGCCTCTATCGTTACCTCTTTGGAGGATTCGTAGCTAAGCTCTATGTTTTTGTTGTCCGCAAGAGGAGTGAGCCTCTTTACGATATCTCTTAAAAGTCTGTTTACATCCGTATCCGCTATGTTCAGTTTGGCTCCGTTGTAGTCGAGCTTTACAAGTGAGAGAAGGTCGTTGACGATAGCGGTCATACGGTCTATCTCGCTTGTGATGTCCACAAGGAACTCTTTGTACATTTCGGGAGGAACATTTTCCTGGAGAAGTATGCTCTCCGAAAGTACCTTTATGGAGCTTAGGGGTGTTTTAAGCTCGTGAGACACGTTCGAGACGAATTCCTGTCTGGAGCTTTCCACCTGCTCAAGTCTTGTGGTCATCTGGTTTATGGCATCGCCGAGCTCGGTAAATTCGCTGCTTGCCTTTATCTCAACTCTTTGGTGGAACTGACCCGAAGCTATCTTGCGAATGGTCTCAAGTATGATACTGAGAGGTCTGAATATGATCCTTGCCGTGAAAAATACTATCACGAATATAACGGCGGCAAGTATCATCGTCATCAAAAACAGCTTTGAATTGATGTCCTCCAAAGGTAAAAAAACCGCACTGTAGCTTGATACCACAAGTACGGCGCCTATTTTTTGTGAGTTTTCGTCCTCTATGTATGCGGAGGCATAGATAGCTCCGCCCTTTTCACCCGTGGTGCTTCTGAGGTTTGCCTCGTCCGTACCGTTTAGCGCCGTAAGTACCTCGGG
>CAMOYW010000143.1 GCA_946630405.1 uncultured Clostridia bacterium
TATTGGATACAAGCGTCTTATCCGCACATATAACGATAAATGCGGCAGGCTCTTTCCCTTTGTGAGGAAGCTTTATGTCAAGTGCTTTAGCCCACCCCGTCGCATTTTGTATCTTACAAACGACACTTTCTTCATTTGTTATAAAATATTTAAGCGGCTGTAAATTCACACTTGAAGGGCAAAGCCTTGCATTATCCACAAGTTCTTTAAGAAGTGACATATCGGGCACTACACTTCTGTCATACCCTCTGTAACTCCTGTTTTTCAAAACAAGATCTTTAATCATCTTTGGACCTCGTTTCCCGTCGTCGAAAAGGCAAGTCTGCTGACCTCATCGACCGTAACAAGGTTGAAATCGCCGCTGACCGTATGTTTCAGGCAACTTGCGGCATTGGCAAATTCAATGGTTTTATCGGGATCGTAACCCGATAATATACTATATATAATTCCTGCGCAAAAAGCATCCCCCGCACCTATATAATCAAGAATGTGCATGGAATATTCTCTGCTGTAATACGCCTTTTCATTTACATAAAGCATGGAACGAAGCGAAAATGTGGTGATAGATGTCTCCGTTCTCCAAACGGATGCCACGATCTCAAAATTCGGAAATCTCTCTTTAAGCACTCTCGCAACATAAAGATTCTTTTCCTCTCCGTTCGTGTCGGAAGTATCTATGCCGAATATACCTATGGCGTCATCCTCATTGGCAATACAAATATCAACATATTTGCATATCTCGCTCATGACCTCATTTGCCTTTTCTCCGCTCCAAAGTTTAGAGCGGTAATTAAGGTCACAGCTGACTTTCAAACCGAGCTTTTTAGCCGTTTTACACGCTTCAAGTGTAGCTTTTGCAAGTTCATCGCTGAGTGCGGGAGTTATCCCCGAAAAGTGGAATATTTTGGCACCTTCAAGTATCTTCTCCCAATCAAACTCATCTGCTTTTGCCGTGGCAATAGCAGATCCTTTTCTGTTATAAAAAACATTCGTGGGTCTTTGACTCGTCTTTTTTTCAAGAAAATAGATGCCTATCTGCTCTCCGCCGCGAATTATGTTTTCGGTGTCCACACCGTACTCACGCATTGAATTGACAGCTCTTTGTCCTATGGGATGCTTGGGAAGCTTGGTCACATACCCGACCGATACTCCAAAATTTGCAAGAGAGACGGCGGTGTTTGCCTCACCGCCGCCGTATACTGCCTCAAAGCGTGTACATTGTAAAAATCGTTCATTATTCTCCGGTGAGAGCCTAAGCATTATCTCACCGAAGGTTATTACCTTATCCTGCATATCAATGTCTGAAATGACGCATACCCGTAAATACCATAGCTATACCGTATTTATTGCATGCATCTATACTCTCCTGATCTCTAACCGAACCACCCGGCTGGATTATTGCCGTTATACCTGCCTTATGTGCAGCCTCAACACAGTCGCTGAAAGGGAAGAACGCATCACTTGCAAGCACGGCTCCCTTTACGAAATCCTCACCGAGCTGCTTTTGACCGTGGTCTATAGCCTGCTCGGTAGCCCATATCCTGTTCACCTGTCCGGGTCCTATACCGACGGACTGAAGGTCTTTACCTATGGCGATCCCGTTTGATTTGGTATATTTTACGATCTTCCATGTGAAAAGAAGATCCTCCATTTCCTTTTCGGTGGGCTTTCTGTCGGTCACGCAGTTAAGCTCTCCTCCGAGAAGTTCATTATCTATATCTTGTACAAGTATTCCTCCGCTAACCTTCTTCACATCAAAGGCGGTCGAAGGCTGCTTCTTTGAAATATTGTCAAGAGTAAGCAATCTGATATTCTTCTTTTGTGTAAGTATCTCAAGAGCATCTTCATCAAAAGAAGGTGCAAGAACTATCTCAAGGAATATCTTGCTTATCTCCTCGGCAGTAGCCTTGTCGATAGGTCTGTTGGCACAAACGATACCTCCAAATATGGATGTGGGATCCGTGCTGTACGCCTTAACATACGCCTCATGTATATCCTTGCCCGATGCAACACCGCAAGGATTGGAGTGCTTGCATGCAACTACGGTAGGCTCTTCATATTCTTTTAAAAGCTCCAAAGCACCGTGTGTATCGTTTATGTTATTGAAGGAAAGTTCCTTGCCGTGAAGCTGCTTAAGGGATGTAAGCATACCCTCGTTAGTGCCGACTTCCTTATAGAATGCAGCGCTTTGATGAGGATTTTCGCCGTAGCGCATATCCTGCACCTTTTCAAATGTCATGGAAAGGGTATCGGGATACTTGGGAAGTCCCGCTTTATCTCTTAAATAGTTGGCGATCATTGAATCATAATAAGCTGTATGATTAAATACCTTTGCAGCAAGATAGAAATTTGTCTCCTTGCTTACCTTGCCATTTTCAAGTTCGGAAAGTACCTTGTCATAATCGGCAGGGTCTATGATGACCGAAACATCCTGATAATTCTTGGCGGCTGCACGAAGCATGGTAGGTCCGCCTATATCGATATTTTCGATACATTCTTCAAGGGAAACACCGGGCTTCATAATAGTCTGCTTGAAAGGATAAAGATTGACCACCACAAAATCAATCGTGTCCACGTTAAGCTCTTTAAGCTGAGCCATATGTTCCTTATTGTCTCTTATTGCAAGAAGTCCCGCATGGATATTGGGATGAAGTGTCTTTACTCTTCCGTCCAGACACTCGGGAAATCCCGTTACATCGGAAATGTTGATCACATCAAGACCCGCTTCTTTAAGCACCTTAAATGTGCCGCCCGTTGATATGATATCAACTCCGAGGCTTGAAAGTTTCTTTGCAAAGTCAACGATTCCCGTTTTATCGGATACACTGATAAGCGCTCTCATATTTTTCCTCCGTATAATAATTAAACATTACAGTTTCATTTTATCACAAAAATTATTTTAATGCAAATTGATTTATACTCAACCTACACCATCACATAGTAAAAACTGCTTAAATATAAGCTTTAAAGCATTATTCCGACAAAATCAACAAAATATTGCAAATAAAAAGCAAAAAATTGTAAAATATTTAAGGTGCAATTTTTATTAATTAATGCTATAATACAAAGCAATTTGAACAGAGTAAAAGCAACGATTAAGATACGAACATTGCTTATCCCATTTTCACAGAGAGCCGCGGTGCTGAGATGCGGTAAAGTGCAAGCCTTGTTTATCACTTATGAGCTTCTGCCCCGAATCCCCAAAGCAGGATACAGTAAGGACAGACGGAAGCCCCGTTACAGGCAAAGGTTTGTTGGAACCTTACAGAGGGATCTTTATCCGAATTAGGGTGGTACCGCGATATTTCGCCCCTGACGTTTAGTCGGGGGCTTTTTTTATTTGAGTAAACCTCTAAAAACTTCTTTGCATAACCCGATAATTTTCCGTATCCGCCGTTAAAGTCTCTCAACATAACCTAAAGCTATTTATTATATTGAAGAGATTTGACGCAGTATGCGGTGACATTAGCCAAATATGCGAATGATTAATTAAATCAGCGGTTCCTTAAATCGGTTTTTAGAAATGCCCTTGATTTTTCAATCAATTTGATGTTGTATTTATATTAAAAATATGTTACAATTATACTTCGTATAATTACTAAATTCAGAAGGAGGCATGTTATGAACAGGCATGTACTTTCAATACTTGTAAACAACCAACCGAGTGTGCTTTCAAGAGTTGTCGGCTTGTTCTCCAGAAGAGGCTACAACATTTCATCTCTTTCGGTAGGAGTGACGGAGGTCGAAGACAAGTCAAGGATAACCATAGTGGTTTTCTGCGATGACCTTGAATGTGTACAGATCATGAAGCAAGTCGAAAAACTTGTGGATGTAATTCGCATCGTCGAACTCAGCCAGGATAGAGGAGTATTTAGGGAGCTTGCCCTCATAAAGGTAAATGCCCCCGCGGAAAAAAGATCCGAGATCATCAGCATCGTGGATATTTACAGAGCAAGCATCATAGATGTTGCCACAGAAGCTCTTACCATTGAAATAACGGGTAACAGCAGAAAAATAGAAACCTTTGCAGATCTTATGGAGCCTTACGGTGTAAAAGAGATCGTCCGCACGGGTATCACAGGCTTGTGCCGAGGAAACAATGCAATAAAGCACATTAAAGAAAACAGTTATTAAAGATACCAAAATGTTTACTATACCGTATTTATACGGTTAGCATATATATCCAACATATTATTTTAGGAGGAAAGTATAATGGCAAAATTATACCATCAGGAAGACTGTAACCTTAGCTTACTTGACGGCAAGAAAATTGCTATCATCGGATACGGCAGCCAGGGTCATGCACATGCATTAAACTTAAAGGAGTCCGGATGTGATGTTATCATCGGTCTCTATGACGGCTCAAAGAGCTGGAAGAGAGCTGTTGAGCAGGGATTCACCGTTTACACAGCCGCAGAGGCTGCAAAGATCGCAGATATTATCATGATCCTTATAAACGATGA
>CAMOYW010000144.1 GCA_946630405.1 uncultured Clostridia bacterium
AGGGCAGCGTGATACGTATAAAGGTTGACGATGTAAAGACCACTCAAAGCCGTGCCACAAGCGGTGTGAAGCTTGTAAATGTCAAAGACGGTGTCAAGGTGGTAAGCATAGACAAGATCCGCAAAGAAGCCATAGCCGAAGAAAACGGTGAGGAAGAAGCGGAGAGTGAATAATAATGATAGGGGCTGTTGCATTTTACAACAGCCCGTTTTTCAATAGTTATGAATAAATTTAAACCAGTACTTTATATTTCGGCATTGGGGTTTGTTTGTCTTTTTTATATGGATATGATGTCGTGGTATGTTTTGCTCGTGATTGCGATGCTTATATGCGGCAGATTTATATATAAAGAGAAATTGAACTTTTCCGTTGAGAATAAGATTGAATACATCTTTGCCTTTTTATTTAACTTTTGCATAGGGGACTTTTTTTGGAGTTCTGTTACTTCGCTACCGGTGAACGGGCGTATCGTGGTGTTTTTGCTTTCTTTGGTGGGAGTGCCGTTTGCAAAGGCTGTGCTTGATGTGCTTTTTAAGAATGGGGAAAAAGAGCAAGGCGGGGAAATAATTGTGTCGGCGTTTTGCGTGCTTTTCTCGCTGTTTGTCATAGCCGTACAAACGGTGTCGGCATTTAGTTACGATATATGGTTTGACGAAGCATATTCTCTTGAAATGATAAAGCACAGCTATTCGGGGATAGTTTCCGTTACTTCGCTTGATGTGCATCCTCCGCTTTATTATTTCATATTAAAGACTTTTGTGGACGGAGTGCATATAATTGCCCCTCAAGTCCCGACCATATTTATAGCAAAGTTTACTTCGGTCGTACCTTATATCATCGTATTTTTTGCGGTGGCGATAAAGGTAAGAAAACAGTGGGGGAATACTGTCTCAAATATCGGGCTTTTGTGCCTGTCCGTGTGCCCTGCCGTTTTGAGAAATGCGGTAGAGATAAGAATGTACGCATGGGGATTGTGCTTTGCCGTGCTTGCTTATATAGCGGCTTTTGATGTGCTAAAATACTGCAAAAAGAAAAGCCTGATATTTGTTGTTATCTTTGTGCTTCTTGCGGCATACAGCAACTATTGGTGCGCAATGGCGGCGGGAACGGTATTTATCGCTTTGTTTTTCTGCATTTTGTTTGTCAGGAAAGAGCTTATTAAGGCGTATTTTCTTGCCGTTGCGGGCTTGGTACTTGGTTTTCTGCCTCAGCTTTTTATATTCGGGGGGCAGGCTGACTCCATATCCGGAGGGTATTGGATATCCGAAATAACACCTCGGTATATTACGGAATATTTGAGATATTGCTTTGGGAGCAATATTAATATTGTATTCTTTTTCTTTGCCGTTTATCTGATATACAAAAAACTTGCGAAAAAGGAAATATCATCATGGTATGCGCTTTTTACATCCTTTGCTCCGCTTTTTGTCTGCTTTGCGGGAGTGAGCGTTTCCCTCCTTTTCAGACCGATATTTGTTATGCGCTACCTTATCCCGGGGCTGTTTTGCTTTTGGTTTGGCGAGGGGGCAATGGTGGTGCTTTCGGGTAAAAGGAGGCTTATCGGTCTGTTTGGAGCTGTGGCTGTGGCGGTCTCTGCTGTCAATGCTTTTTCGTTTTACTCAGAGGAAAAAGCCGAGGCTTTACAGGCGAAAGATACGGTCGCCTTTTACAGTGAACATAAAGAGGCGGCTTATTTGACAAACAATTCTCATTCACAGGGATCGGTGGCGGTGCTCTCGGGCAGACCATGCTACAACTGGAAGGGAGAGTTTACGGGAGGACCTCCCGAGGCGTTCGGAGACAGGATAGGGTCTGTATATACGACGGATGAAGTTAAGGAATTGATAGACAAATACGGCGAAGTCTATTTTGTGGACTGTAAAAATGAAGCTGTCGAAGAATTTGAAAAATCGGGTATAAAGTGCGAACCCGTCGGCAAATATAAGTGTGAATATATTGCGGATTATTATGCTTTGAGCTATGAATAAGAAAAAACTGTTTTTGCCCGTATTGATTACGGCGCTTGCATTGGTTTTGATATATTCGGTAAAGGGGATTTATCCTTTCGGTAGCAGTGATATAGGCTATGCCGATATGTATCAGTCTTTTGTGCCGTTTTATTACAGGCTTTGGGATATTCTCCACGGGAATGAACCGCTTTTTTATGATTGGCATGCCTGCGGCGGAGAAGGCTTTTTGTCCGTTGCGATGATCATGAGCTATTTCAGCCCCGTTAATATCGTTTTTCTTTTTATAAAAAGAGAGATGATATTGTGGTTTATGTCGCTGTTTTTGGGTATTAAGCTTTGCCTGCTTTCTCTTTCGTTTTCTTATGCGGTGCACAGGATTTTTAAAGAGATAAATACGGCGGTGCATATATTTTTAACACTGCTCTTTACTTTTAACGGTTTCGTTTTGCTTTATTATACAAATATACAGTGGCTTGACGGAGTTATTATCGTTCCCGTTCTGGCGCTTTGCATGAAGGAATGTATAGATAAAGGAAAGTTGCTTTCCTATACCTTTATACTGACCTTTTTGCTTGCGGTCAATTATTACATAGGCATAATGTCGCTTTTTTGGCTGTTTTTTGCATCGGGACTTTATATTGTTTTTTATAAAGAAAAAGGCGAAAGGGGTAAAGCGGTACTCAGGCTCGGAGTATCTACGGTGTCGGCATTTGTGATTGCACTTCCCGTTCTTGTGCCCTTGTTTTTACAGCTTTTTTCTTCAAACAGGGTCTCGGGAAATGCACCAGGGTATTTATCAGCTCTTAGGTCTTTCCCCTCGCTTACGGCAAAAAGTGCGGGTGCGCTGCTACTGTTTGATATTGCACCTGCGGTTGCACTTCTGTCGGTGCTTGCCGTTAAAAAATGCCTTAAACGAAAAGAAGCGTTTTTTGCTGTTTCGCTTATTTTTATGCTTATATGTGCGGTATTTTGTGAGGGTGTAAATTGCATTTTCAGCTTGCTTTCGTATAATGATTTCCCGTACAGGCACGGTTTCATGATGTGCTTTTTGGGTCTTGTTTTAAGCATCGGACTTTTTCAGATCTATATGAAAAGGGTTAAAAATAAAGGGAAAGCAAATGTATTTGTGGTGCTCATCGCCCCTATGCTTTGTATCGCCTCGTATTTTGCGGCTTGCAAGTATAATGAATTCGGGTTTTATGCCTCACAGCGCTTTCTTTTGACAGTGATCGCCATTTTGCTTTGTGTCCTTGTTTTTATATGCTTTATGGGCTTGGACAGGGTAAGCGGTGCTATAATCGCAGTGGCTGTACTCATATCGTCATTTATGCTCTCGTTTGCACTTATTGCTCCGAATATTACGGAAAGAGTTAATTTGAGCAAATACAGGGTCAATACGCCATCGGGGTATGAATACGACAAAGAAGCGGTAAAAGGGTTTGAACAAAGGCTTATAGATGACGGCAATAAGATTTACGCACTTTTGGGAGACAATAAAGACCCTCTTTGTAAAACAAAATGTTTTGATTATTCTTTAAACACAAATTATCCTTTTGAGACGGGGCTTTATTCTTATTCGGGCTGGACAAGTGCCGTTGGGGAGGGAGCAAACATTGCTCTCGATTCTCTCGGCTATTGCAGAGGCGCAAACACAAGGATGTCATCGACGGGCGGAACACTGTTTTCCGATGCTCTTCTCGGGTATAGAAAGGCTGTTTCCTATCGTGACCCGAAACTTGAAAAAGACGAGGTTACGGGTCTTTACGATTATTTTAAAGGCGGTTTGCCGTGTGCCGACGAAAAAGCGGTAGAATATCAGTTAAAGGGAGATATATGTGAGGATGTAAACGGACTTTACAAAGCGTTGTCAAATAAAAACGAAAAAATATTGACGAGATATGAAGATATTGACTATGTCAAGTCCGATACGGAAGAATATATATCATTTGATGTGGATCTTAAAGAGGAATATGCGGTGTATGCCGACTCCGTTGACAAAGCACGGTTCTGTGCCTATGTAAACGGAGAGGAAGTGAAAGTTTCAAGCTTTGTGGATAACGATAACAAACTTTTCCCCGCCGAATTTAACAACAGGATGTTGAATTTGGGAAGATTCAAGGGCAAAACAAGTATTTTGTTAAAGTCTGTGGAATCGGCGGGAAATTCTTTTGCCGATATTTATATCGAAAAGATAGAGCCGATAAAAGAGCTGTATAAATCATCCGTCCCGTATGATGCAAGCGCAAAAGGAAATGTGCTTGACATTACTTTGAAGGGTAATGCGTTCGGCTATGTGCTCGTGCCCGTGGCGTACTCCGAAAACTTTAATGTATACGCCGATGGCGCAAAGGTAGATGCAAAACCCGTGCTTAACGGCTTGCTTTGCGGAGTAAATGTAAATAAAGGCGAAAAAAACATAAGATTTGTATATCACTTGCCGTATGTTAAAGAAGTCGGGATATTTTGCGCAATATATGCCGTGATCTA
>CAMOYW010000145.1 GCA_946630405.1 uncultured Clostridia bacterium
TTTGTAGGGGACGACCCTGTGTCGTCCCGCAAACCTGACCGTTATAAAAACCTAACCATATAAACATGTATACCTGCACCCCAAGTTATGCCATCATGATTTGAGGTGCTTCCCTATATTTTAAGAATAATTTCCGCTATTTCCGAGAGCTTGTGGCCTGTGTCCATGCTCTTTTTTTGCATGTAGCGGTGTGCTTTTTCTTCCGTCATGCCGTATTTGTCTATTAAAAGGCGTTTTGCTCTGTCTATTTTTATCATTTCTTCACGGCTCAATTTATTGTACGAGGAGTGAAGTCCCTCCAAAGCAAGAAGCATATCTATGGTACATAGGAAATCCACGCTTTGCATGGGAGTGGCAAGCTTGAATACGTTACTGCCTTCTATAAGGGAAAGCTTTTCTCTTTTGCCTATCACTATTATCTGAAAATCGCCTTTTATTCTCTCCGTTACATCGCCCGGACTGAGTCCGCCGAAGTCGGCATCGCAGATCAAAAGCCCCGAATTGTAGTAGCGCAGGCTGTTTACGGTCTCTGCAAAGGAGGTCGAGGAAAGCGTAACGGATATACCGCGCACGGCAAGTAATTTGGAAACGGAGGTGATAACCTTTGAGTTTTTAAATACGACAAATGTATTGATGTTCAAAGGGATCACCTCCGTTTTATTTTAAACAGCAATTAATAGTTTACTATGTAGTTGTCGATCTCCCACTGAGATACGAACATTCTGAAGCTATCCCATTCTTTTTTCTTTGATTCAAGGAATGCCTTGTAAGCGTGCTTTCCGAGTACCTGCTTTACAAGTCCGTCCTCTTCCATTACTCTGATAGCTTCGTAGAGGTTGCCGGGAAGGTTCTTAACGCCGAGGGCATCTCTTTCCTCCTGTGTGGAAGTGAAGAGGTTAACATCTACGCTGTCGGGCACGGGAAGGTTGTTCTCTATACCGTCAAGACCTGAAGCAAGGCAGCAGGCAAGGCAGAGGTAAGGGTTGGTCGCAGGGTCGGGACTTCTGAGCTCGACTCTTGTACCTGCGCCTCTTGAAGCGGGGATCCTGATTATATCCGTTCTGTTGGATGCAGACCATGCGATGTAGCAAGGAGCCTCGTAGCCGGGCACAAGTCTCTTGTAGGAGTTTACAAGGGGATTTGTGACTGCCGTTATGCCCGCAACATGCTTAAGCACACCTGCGATAAAGCTGTATGCCGTGCTTGAAAGCTGAAGATCGCCCGAAGGGTCGAAGAATACGTTCTTGCCGTCCTTAAAGAGGGACATATTTGTGTGCATACCCGAGCCGTTGATACCGAATATGGGCTTGGGCATAAACGTTGCGTGAAGACCGTATTTCTTGGCGATAGTTTTTACGGCAAGTCTGAATGTTACCACGTTGTCTGCCGTTTTGAGAGCATCAGCATACTTGAAGTCGATCTCGTGCTGACCTTCCGCAACTTCGTGGTGGCTCGCCTCTATCTCAAAGCCCATCTGCTCAAGGGTAAGGCATATATCTCTTCTTGCATCGGTACCGAGATCCACGGGGTCAAGGTCGAAGTAACCTGCTTCATCGTTGGTCTTGGTGGTGGGTCTGCCCTCTTCATCCGTCTGGAAAAGGAAGAACTCGCACTCGTTTCCTACATTGAACTCATAGCCCATGTCCTTTGCTCTTTGTATCTGCTTTTTGAGGATACCTCTGGGGTCGCCGTCAAAAGGCGCGCCGTCGGGAGTGTATACATCGCAAATGAAACGTGCGACCTTGCCCGTTTGAGGTCTCCAGGGGTATATTACGAATGTATCGAGGTCGGGGCGAAGGTACATATCGCTCTCTTCGATACGTGCAAAGCCTTCTATTGAAGAGCCGTCAAACATCATACCGTCGGTAAGCACCTTGTCAAGCTGTGAGCTGGTCACCGCAATGTTTTTGGGTATGCCGAGCACATCTATAAACTGTAATCTGATAAACTCAACGTCCTGTTCCTTACAAATCTTAAGTATTTCTTCCTTTGTGTACTTTGACATAGTCGATCCTCCTAAAAAAATAAGGTGTCCGAGTACAATGTACCCGAACACCCTCGTCCGATGCTGATATTATAGCATCGCTTTTTTTATTTGTCAATACCGAATTTTAAAATCCCGTAACTTTTTTGAGCTTGACGGAAATATTTTGAGTTTTGCCGTTTCTGTATACCGTTATGGTGACGGTATCGCCTACGTTTGAAGCTTTAAGTGCCTTTTGGAGATCTTCACCGTTAAATATGGGGGTGTTGTTGTAGGCGGTGATTATATCGCCCGCTTTTATTCCCGCACTGTCGGCACTGCCGCCCGCATTCACGTCGGCAACATATACGCCTGCCTGAGGTATGCCGTACTGCTCGGAATCCTCTTTGGTGATGTTTTGAACGTATACGCCGAGGGCGGGAGAGTTGGTGGCACCCATTATGCCCTCGATCGCCGATTTGGTGTTGTTGGAGGATATGGCAAATCCAATACCCTCGACCGTGGTTGCGGAAACTTTTGCGGTATTTATGCCTATTATCATTCCGCTGCTGTTCACGAGTGCGCCGCCTTCATTACCCGTGTTTATTGCGGCATCCGTTTGCAATACGGAAAGCTTGCCGAAGTTTGTGGATATTTGCTTTGAGGTGGAGCTTATTATACCCTTTGTGGCGGAGATGCCGTCTCCGAGGGCGTTACCTATGGCAATTACGGTCTCGCCTATCTGGAGCGTGTCGGAATCGCCGAATACCGCACATTTTACGCCCGTAATGCCCACATTTCTGAGTGCTATCTTATCTACAGCTATTACGGCTATGTTGTTGCTCTGGTCTCTTCCCACAAGCTGTGCGTTTACAAGGTCACTGTCGCTTACCGATACCATGACCTCCGTCACACCGCTTACTATGGCGTTACTTGTAACTATATATATATTTTCGTCGTCCTCGTTGAATATTACGCCCGAGCCTGAATTTTCTGTGGTGTAGCTGCCTGCAAACCAATTGTAGCCGTTTGCTTTGGTGGTGATACATACCACCGAGGGCTTAACGGACTTGATTATGTTCACCGTGTCCTGGCTTGCTTGGTCCATCAATTGAACGACTTGTGCATCGTCTTTATTTTCATTATCGGTATCATTTTTGGGATCTTGTGCAGAAGTGGTAACTGCCGAGCGTATCGCTCTTATTGCGGCGTTTTTGGCTGTGGGCACGCCAAAGCCTATGCCCACGCCGAGCGCACTGCTTGCTATTATTCCCGCTATTGTAAGTGCTATTATTTTTTTCATTTCGGCTCACCTCTTAAAAGTCGGTATTAAGGTTTGTAAGCGTGGCGGTAGTTTCCATTTTTTCACTGCCGTTTCTTACAAAGTCAATGTGCACCTGGTCACCCGGTTTGTGTCCTTTGATTATTTCGGAGACCTGTTCCGCACTTGTGACGTTCGTTCCGTCTATGGCGGTGATTATATCCGTTGTTTGAAGTCCCGCTTCGGCTGCGGGAGAACCTTCCTCTACGTTACGAAGGAATACGCCGTCCACGTTTATGGAATACATCTGTTTGAACTGGTCGTTTATCGTAAATGAGGAAATACCGAGGTATGCTTTCTTTACCGTGCCGTTTTCTATAAGCTGGTCGGCAACTTCCTTTGCCTGATTGGAAGGGATGGCGTAGCCTATACCCTCTATGGTCGTGCTCGCAAGTTTTGCGGAGTTAACTCCTATTATCTCGCCGTCCGAGTTTACAAGTGCGCCGCCGCTGTTGCCGGGGTTGATAGCCGCATCTGTCTGTATGGCGTTGTATTCGGTGCCGTCAATGTTGACCTTTTTGTTGGTAGATGATACTATACCCACCGTTGCGGTCTTACCTTCGCCGAGGGCGTTACCCATGGCAATGCAAGTCTCGCCTATCTGTGTGTTGTCGGAGTTGCCGAACTTTGCAACGGTGTATTCCACGTTCTTTTCTGTAAGCTTAGCCTTATCCACAGAGATGACCGCAAGGTCCGAGGATGCGTCCTTACCCACAAGGTTGGCTTCCACCTGCGTTGTACCGTCTACGGATATGGTGCAGGAAGTTGCGTTGTCTACCACATGGTTGTTGGTAATGATGTAGACCTTATCGTCCGTTTCTTTATATATTATGCCCGAGCCGGCGCCCGTTGCCTCGTAGACCTGATTGAAGTAGCCCGTTTGAGTGGCTTTTATGTTTACGTTTACAACGGCGGAATCCACGTCGTTCACGATCTTTGCTATGGAGCTTTGGGGGGTGACAAGGTCGGTATCTGTCTGTATCACGCTGTTTGCGCTGTTGTTTTCCGTTTGCACCGTGGTGGAGGCAAGCTTCGATGAAGCAAGTCCCTTTGAAAGGTTTATGCCCACACCGATAGAAGCGCCCATTGCCGTGCCGCAAAGTATCACGCCCGCAAGTCCTGCCGCAATGCTTGACTTGTAGCTCTTTGCTCTTT
>CAMOYW010000146.1 GCA_946630405.1 uncultured Clostridia bacterium
CCCCGCAGAACGAGTCGCCTGCTCCACAGCACGTCTTTCCACGTCCGTTACCTTACTCGGAACGCAAACAGCGACCCTCGGTCTTCTAAACCAATCGGTACCTATAGCCTTATCTATAAAGTATTTTATCATCTTTTCGGTGACTTCAAAATTTGATATTACACCCTCTCTGAGAGGTCGTATGGCAACGATGTTGTTGGGAGTTTTCCCCAGCATCTTTCTTGCCTCTTCACCGATGGCAACTATCGTTTTGGTATTTTCATCCACCGTTACCACACTTGGCTCATGTGCAACTATTCCTTTGTTTCGGCAGTACACAAGCACACTTGCGGTACCCAGATCTATACCCACATCATTGTTCAGTAGCATTTATATTCTCCAAACTCTCCTCATTTACCTGCTCGGGAGCGATCTTTAACATATCTATCCTGTTTTTTCCAACTTCAAGTACGGTAAAGCAAAGACCTTCATATGTAAAGGTCTCGCCTTTTTCGGGAAAGTATCCGAGCTTACCCGTTATGTAGCCTCCTACCGAATCCACATCTTCAAATTCAAGATCACTGCCCATTAACTCATTTAAATCATCAAGTCTTGCAGTACCCTTAACGCAGTATTCGTTTTCTTTAAGCCTTATTATATCCTCACTGTCTTCTCTGTCATCGTCTATAATATCTCCGACGATTTCTTCAATGAGATCTTGAAGGGTCACTATACCCGCTGTACCGCCGTATTCATCAAGCACTATTGCCATTGATATTTTCTGCTTTTTCATTACGGAAAAAAGCGACGAGCAAGGCTTTGATTCATAGGTAAAATAAGGCTCTCTCATGTAGTTTTCTATTTTAAATTTTTCGGTATTCTCCTCAAACATTATGTCTTTAAAGGACAGAACACCTACTATATGATCGTTTGTTTCCTCATAAACAGGCAGTCGTGCGAAGCGATTTTTCCTAAACACCTCCGCAACTTCCGAATAACTCATATCCACGGGTACCGCTACCATATCTATTCTCGGCACCATGACTTCTTTGGCATCACTTTCTCCGAAGTCGACCACATTATTGATCATTTCTCTTTCTTCGTTTTCAAGTATGCCTTCTTCGTGCCCGTAATCCACCATGGTAAGAAACTCATCTTCCGTAAACCCGTTGTTTTTCGGGTTTTCACTTTTCAATAATTTAAGAATCCCACCCGTTATCACATTTAAAAGAGCAATAATGGGAGTAAAGACCACCATACAAAAATATATGGGCTTTACGGTAAAAGAACTGACGGAAACATTATTCTGCTTAGCAAAGGTCTTCGGCGTGATCTCGCCGAACACAAGAATAATGAAAGTAAGCACACCCGTAGCTATTCCCACACCGTTTGAGCCGAAATATTTTGTCGCAAGCACTGTGGAAAGAGCGGACGCTCCTATGTTTACAAGGTTATTGCCAATGAGAATGGCAGAAAGCAGCTTAGCGGGTTCGTTCAGCACCTTTTGCACAAGCTTTGCATTCTTAACGTTTGAGGAAAGCATCGAGCGCAATTTTATCTCACCGAGAGAAGTCAACGCCGTCTCCGCACTTGAGAAAAATGAAGAAAGCACTATACAAACCAAAAGTAATATTAGCTGCGAACTGTCAGAGTCCACCAACGATCACACTCCTTTAATAAAAGATAATTCAACAAATTACATTATAACACAAAAAATAAAAATTACAACCGTTTCCGCATTATTTTTAATATGATAGGTTTGACAGACAGAATAAAAACAAGTATACTATGGAAAATAAAATATGTATCAAGGAGAAATACAAATATGAAATTGATGTTTGCGTCCGATATACACGGGTCATATAAGTATGCGGAACTCATGAAAAAGGCTTTTGATCATGAAAAACCCGAAAGGCTTATTCTTTTGGGCGATCTATTATATCACGGTCCAAGAAACGATCTCCCCGATGAATACGCACCAAAAAAAGTCATTGAGCTTTTAAATTCAATGAAAGAGCACCTGTTTTGCGTAAGAGGCAATTGCGAAGCGGAAGTCGATCAAATGGTTTTGGAATTTCCCGTACTTGCGGAATACGCACTTCTTTATGATAACGGCAGGCTTATGTTCATTACTCACGGCCATGTTTACAACAATGACAATCCTCCTCTTATTTCCGAAGGGGATATGCTTATCCACGGTCATACCCACATACAAGCTCTTGAAAAAACACCGAAAGGGTACTACTACATTAACCCGGGCTCCGTTGCCATACCCAAAAACGGCAACAGACACAGCTATATGATCTACGAAAACGAAACATTCACAATAAAGGACATTGAAAACGGAGAAGAAATTTCCGGGCTGAGGATATAATATGGATCTTGCACTTATAACCGCACGACAGGTCGTGATCTTGTTTGTGCTGATACTGACCGGATTTGCTTGCGTTAAAACAGGAGTGTTAAAACAAGAGGCAAAAAAGCACTTTTCGGATCTGCTGATTCATTTGATCATTCCCGCAATGATAATAAACTCCTACCTGACAAGTTCCGACAAAAGTTCGCTTTCAAAGCTGATACAGGCATTCGGAGTATCGGCGCTGCTCCTTATTGTAGGCTTTATCGTAACATATATTACGGGTCTGCCCCTAAAAAACGAAAACGCACCTATCGCAAAATTCGGATGTATGTTTTCAAATGCTGCATACATGGGCTTTCCTCTGATAGAAGCACTATACGGAAGCGAGGGGCTAATATACGCAAGTGCCTTCTTAACCGTATATAACATCTTCCTTTGGACCGCCGGTGTAGCCGTTTTAAGTAAAAAGGCAAATTTAAAAGAGATACTTCACAGCATACTCACAACACCCGTACTTATATCCGTAGTGATAGGTCTTGTAATATTCATATTTGGGATCAAACTGCCCGAAGTGATACAAAAGCCCATAGAAAGCATAGGAAGTATGAACACTTCTCTTTCAATGATCATTACGGGTATGCTTATTGCAGGCACAAAAATCAAAACACTTTTTAAAAACAAGCTTCTTTATTTTATTATATCGGTAAGAATGTTCTTAATCCCGTTGATCTGCTTTTTTATATATAAATTATTCGATCTTCCCTCGGAAGTATCGGCAATAGCGGTAATGCTCGAAAGCTGCCCCGCCGCAGCCATAACATCCGTAATGGCTGTAAGGTACGGATACGAAGAAAACATTGCCGCAGGTTCTGTGGTGATAACAACTTTTATAAGCATATTCACTCTCCCCCTTATGGCATTTTTGCTCTCATCATAAGGGCATTTTCAAAGAAAGGCATCAAGAAAGACATCAAATGATACAAGATATTTACCCTTCCGTTTTTTATAACGAATATACAGATACATCTCCCGAAAAAGACAGCTATATTATTATATTTAGGGATGAAAGCGTATTGGTAAAAGACGAGCTTTGTTTTCCCAAATATTGTGAATTTAAAAAAATCAGCGAACCCGTTTATATGTTTTCAATAGACAAGACCGCTTATTTTCTGTCGGAAGACACGACCGATATACCCGAAGGATTTTCGTTTATACCCATTTTGCAAGCAAGAAGAATCAAGCTTAGCACAAACAAAAACGCTTTTGCTCTTTACGACGCTTATCACCTGTACAAATGGTATAAATCAAGCAAATATTGCGGAAACTGCGGCGAAAAGACCGTACATGACAAAACGGAAAGAGCAATGTATTGCCCAAGCTGCAAAGAAAAGATATATCCCCGTATAAACCCTGCCGTTATAGTAGGTGTGATAAACGGCGACAAACTTCTTCTTACAAAGTATAAAACGGGATATGCACACAACGCCCTTGTGGCAGGATTCACGGAATTCGGCGAAACTCTCGAACAGACCGTCGAAAGAGAAGTGATGGAAGAAACAGGCATAAAAGTTAAAAACATACGCTATTATAAATCTCAGCCTTGGGGGATCGCTCTTGACATTCTTGTGGGATTCTTTTGCGAAGCAGACGGAAACGACAAGATCACTATGGACGATAGTGAACTGAAACAAGCCGATTGGATAAAACGAGAAGACATCGTTCTTCAACCCAACGAATACAGTTTAACAAACGAAATGATGAAAATGTTTAAAGAAGGAAAAATAAAATGAAAAGAATTATCACATCCGCTCTTGCGATCCTCCTGCTTTCGGGCTGCACATCTGCAAATTCATTAAAATGCAACAACTGTTGCAAAACATATAAAGACACCGCAAACATCACATCCATAAAAAAACGCGGCATGTGCGAAAGCTGTAACGCACTTTTTGAAAAGGCAAATTCAATTAAAAATTCCGCAATAGGAAATGCGATAAATTCCGCACAGTAAAATCAAGGGGCGTGATTCTCACGCCCCTTGGTATTATATTATAATATCTTCAAGACTTCT
>CAMOYW010000147.1 GCA_946630405.1 uncultured Clostridia bacterium
CCTCGGTATAACACTCATCATTGTAGCACACAGACTGAATACGATCAGAAACTGCGACGAGATCCTCGTATTTAGTAACGGAGAAATAGCCGAAAGAGGCAACCATCAGACTCTCTTAAATAAAAACGGTCTGTATGCACAGCTTGTAAAAGAGGAATAAATATGTCCGAAAAAAATTTACAAAATAAAAATACCGATGATAAATATTTGCAAATATTAAATTCCGTTACGAAACGTCAAACCACCGAGCTTGATATCATCTTAAACTTTTGGGGATACGATCAAACCGTAAAGGCGAATACAACGACCGAACAATTAAAAGAGATAAAAACCAATTTCGGCATTTCGCACAGAAAAGTTGATTTAAACAAAAACTGGTACAACGATAATATGCTCCCCCTGCTCGTTAAACACAACGATTCGTACAAAGCCGTCTTACCTAACTTCAAAGGACAATGCTTTTATTACGAAGGAAAAAAGCGTAAGTGGATAACAGAAGAGAATTCATATCAATTTGATACAAAGGGTTTTTGCTTTTATAAGGGGTTCGGAAACGAAAAAATCACAAAATCGGGATTATTTATGTATATGCTTTCGTGCGTGAAAAAATCGGAGTATTTCCTTGTTTTGTTTATGTCACTGTTATCAATTTTTCTCTCCGTATTGTACACGCATATACAGCATCATATATTCCAAAACCTCATTCCTTCGGGTTCAAGAAGTTACATTTTATCTGTAATTGCATTTTTGATAGGTCTTGCATTAAATATGTTTGTAGTGAATTTGATAAAGGGAGTTATATCGGGAAACATACCACTTATCATAAATGCAAATCTTCAAGGTGCGATAATAGACAGGTTGCTTAATATAAAGCCCTACTTTTTTTCGGAAAAACATTCGGGAAGATTAGGTCAGAACATTACAAGGTTTTCGGACGTATCGAATATGTTCTCAAGAGAAATGATAGCAACGAAAATATCATTCGTTCTGTCATTCATTTATATAGGCGCTTCGGCAATATATGTTAAGGAATTTACCGTATACCTTCTGCTCCTTTTTTTAACGACCGTTATAATGTATTCGGTCAATGCTCTTTTATTTCAAAAATACACAAAAAAACTGTACGATCATTCCAACAAAATGACAGGATTTGCGTACGAGCTATTCGGCGGAATGGAAAACGTTAAACTAAACAATGCCGATAAAATTATGCTTAATCGTTGGAACGAATACTACATAGAAACACTGAGAGCGCAAAACAAGCCGTTTTACCTTAAATATTATAATGCAATATACGCTTTGGTCAGTGCAATTTTTACCGTATGTATATATATCGTCGGAATCAACACCAATATAGGTGCCGCCAATTTCATTACATTTATGGCTCTATACGGTATGTTCGTATCCTCATTGATGGGTGTATCGAAAGTATTTTTAATGATAGTAAAATATAACACATCATTTGAGCGAATCAAAGAATTCTTACTTGCCGAAACGGAAGAAACGAAATTAAAAGCCGAATTAAAAAGCATAGAAAAGGGTATATATTTTTCAAATGTTTCTTTCAAATATGCAGGCAGTGATAAAGATGTGTTTACAGGCCTCAGCATTTCATTTCCAAAAGGCAAAAAAATCGGCATAGTCGGCAAAAGCGGCTGTGGCAAATCAACTCTTTTAAAGCTCCTTTTGGGGTTTGAAAAGCCAAACTCAGGTCACATTTTCATAGACGACACCGATATAAACGAGATAAACTTAAAAAGCTTCCGTAAAAATCTCGGTGTTATCCTACAGACCACAAAGCTTATCCCTGCCGATATATACTCAAATATCACACTTACAAGACCTTCTGCAACAGATGAAGATGTTAATAGGGTAATTGAGGCGGTAGGCTTAAAAGAAACAATAGATAAAATGCCCATGGGGCTTTCTACCTACGTATCCGAAGAAAATATGAGTATTTCCGCAGGGCAAAAGCAACGCATATTGCTGGCAAGAGCCATTATCGGAAATCCGTCGATTTTGATACTTGATGAGGCAACGAATGCGCTTGATAACCTCACCCAAGCCGCTGTCACAAGGCACATAGAACGCACCGACACAACAGCGGTAATTGTTGCACACAGGCTTTCCACCATAAAGCAATGTGATAATATAATACTGCTTGACAAAGGTAAAATCGCAGAAAAGGGAACATATGATGAATTGATCGCAAAAAACGGTAAATTCTACGAACTGATAAAAAATCAACTGTAATACAGCCTAAATATGTTAAAATCACACTCTTCGGAGAACAATTTCAACTATTTACAGCCGTTTGTGCGCCACATAAAGTGACACTTGCCATTATAGCTGCTTTATGTTACAATCATTATAAACATATTTATATAAAGGATGTAATTTATGGATTATCAAAAATATGGGAACACCTATTATATCAGAGTTGACAAAACAGAAGAAATAATAAAAAGTATAATAGGCGTTTGCGAAAAAGAAGGCATTTTGTCCGCCGTTTTCAGCGGTATAGGCGGCTGTAATGAAGCCGAGATACAAACTTTTATACCCGAAAGCGGTTCTTTTGAGACCGAAACATTAACGGGTATGCTTGAGCTTGTTTCTTTAAACGGAAATATCATTACCGATGAGAACGGAAAATATTTCCACCACACTCACGCAATGCTGACTTACAAAAGTGAAAACGAGCACAAAGTATCGGGCGGGCATATTAAATCACTAACCGTACTGTATACTGCGGAAATAGAGTTAAGACCCGTTATCGGCGGCTCAATAAAAAGAAAATTCGACCCCGAAACGGGAACGGGGTTCTGGAACTTTAAATAATTGCAATATGTTTTACAGCTAATATCGGAAAGGAGCATGACCTATGAAAAAAGTCTTGGCATTGGGATTTATTTTAGCTTTGATGTTTGCCGTAAATGCAGAATGCAGTGACGAAAAAAGCGGCAAAATCACCTTATCCGGTTCAAATATTGCCACCGTCACCGTTAATATGGCAATATTAGGCTCGGGATTTATAAAGCATCCCCAAAAAGAATATAAATTAGATTTTAAGGGGCGGGATTTTAGCTTTCAAAATGCAAAACCCTCCTACAAAGCAGGAGAACAGGTGGTTTTGTATTTTGACATGATCGCGACCGATACAAACTACACATTTTATGTTGACGGAGAAGTATTTAACCCCGATTACGATTCAAGCAAGGGATATATTATCTCATTTACCATGCCCGAACACGACGTTGCAGTTGAAGTTGAATCAAGAAATACAATGGTTTTGTATGAATAAAAACAAAGGAGAAACAAAATGAACGAGACCTTAAAAGTACTTGAAAGCAGAAGAAGCTGCCGTAATTTCAAGCCCGATATGATCAAAGAAGAAGAACTTAACGCTATACTTAAAGCAGGCACGTATGCCGCAACGGGAATGGGCAAACAAAGCCCCATCATAATTGCGGTGACAGATAAAAAGTGCAGAGATGCCATTGCAGAAGAAAACAGAAAGATAGGCGGCTGGAATGAAGGATTCGACCCTTTCTACGGTGCTCCCGTAATACTTATAGTACTTGCGGACAAAAAAATTCCCACTTACACTTATGACGGTCCTCTCGTTATGGGAAACCTTATGAATGCCGCCGAAAGCCTCGGTGTGGGAAGCATTTGGATACACAGAGCGAAGGAAGAATTTGAATCAGATTTCGGCAAGGAAATACTTAAAAAACTCGGAATAAGCGGAGATTATGAAGGCATCGGTCATTGTGCCCTCGGCTATGCCGCAGAACCGTCAAAGCCTGCCGCTCCGAGAAAAGAAAACTATGTATATCGTATTTAATACCGATCAAAAATAACAAAGAAGTAAAATGCGGTGGGTGCGAAAATCGTTTTCACACCCACCGTATATTTTCACAGAAATACAAAATCAAAGCCCGTAGTTTCTATTATCTCACGTATATTTTCGCTTACGCCAAACATTTTGAATTTATTTTTATCATCAAGCGACTTGTACATTATAAGCAAAATACGCAAACCTGCCGACGAAATATAGGTCATATCCTCAACGTAAAGTTCTATCGCTTCAACAGGCTTTTCCGCTTCGTTAAATATCTTTAAAAGTTCGGGAGCAGTAAGAGTATCCAATCTACCCGAAATAAACAGTTTCAGTGTCCCGCCGTCTTTCTCTGTATTTACGGCAAACGTCTTCTCCTCTGTTTTTTCCTCTTTTATGTTTTTCTTGACGGTCAATTCCCAGAAGTACATATCTTTAAATACTTCTCGAACCGATTCGTTTATATCTTCCGAAACAGATCCAAACTTTTCGGGCAAATAATCATACATCGACATTTCTTTGAGTTCAAATCCCATTTTATCGATAAATTCTTTCACC
>CAMOYW010000148.1 GCA_946630405.1 uncultured Clostridia bacterium
ATTTTTGAGGGAGGGCAGTGAACAGGGTCGGGAAAACCTATGTCTTTTCCTGCATGTATAAGTATTATCAGGTCGAGAGTAGCTGCCTCGTATATAAGGCGCATACTTTCAATATCGTCAATAAAAAATCCCTGATAATCGGGATGAAGTTTAATACCTTTTAATCCCATATTCTTTATGGTTTTCAACTCGTTTTTATAATCGGGGCTGTGAGGATGTATACCGCCAAAAGAAAGCAATTTGCCTTCGTGTTTTTCGTTCAGCTCACAGGCAAAGCGGTTAATGGATGTGAATTGTTTGGGTTTTGTGGCAACGGGTAAAATAACGGACAGATCAACTCCGCTTTTTTCCATGGAGTCTATCAGTCCGTTTGCTGTTCCGTCGGTATTATTTTTGATCCCGCTATTTGCCGAAAGGTAAGAGATCGTCCTTTCGGCAATTTTGTCGGGGAAAATATGAGTATGGAAATCAATTATCATATAGTGCTGTCTTCAAAAAGATTTCTCTTGTCAATAATTCTGACTGCCTTGCCTTCACTTCTGGGAATGGTCTTAGGCTCAACAAGTCTTACCTTTACCTGTATACCGAGCATGCTCTTAAGTTTACCTACAAGCTGTGCTTCTTTGCGTGCCTTATCTTCAAGGTCTTCGGGAGCCTTGTAAGGAAGCCATTCAACGTCACATGCAATGGTATCGGAATTGTTCTTTCTGTCTACGATAAGTTGATAATTAGCTTCATATCCGTTGTTAAGAAGTACGGTCTCTATCTGTGAAGGGAATACATTTACACCCTTAACGACCATCATATCGTCGCTTCTTCCGAGAGGTTTACTCATTCTTATGAGCGTTCTTCCGCATGAGCATTTCTTTCTTGAGAGTATACATATATCTCTTGTTCTGTATCTGAGAAGAGGAAATGCTTTTTTTGTAAGGCAGGTAAATACAAGCTCGCCTTTTTCACCGTCGGGAAGCACCTCTCCCGTTACGGGATTTATGACTTCTGCGATGAAATGATCCTCGTTTATGTGCATACCGTGCTGTTCACTGCACTCAAAGGACACACCGGGTCCGCTTATTTCCGTTAAGCCGTATATATCATATGCTTTTATACCGAGAGACTTTTCTATGTTGTGGCGCATCTCTTCCGTCCAAGCTTCTGCACCGAATATACCTGCTTTAAGCTTTATTTGGTCTTTTACGCCTCTTTCGTTAATGCTCTCGCCGAGATATGCCGCATAGGAAGGTGTACAGCAAAGTACGGTAGAACCAAGGTCTGTCATGAACTGTATTTGTCTGTCGGTGTTACCCGAAGACATGGGGAGTGTGAGTGAACCCAACATGTGAGATCCTCCGTTAAGTCCCGGACCTCCCGTAAATAAGCCGTAACCGTAGCTTACATGTACCACGTCTTCTTTTGTAGCTCCCGCTGCGGCAAGTGCTCTTGCACAGCATGTCTCCCACACATTCAAGTCTTCTTGTGTATAGAATGAAACAACTCTTCTTCCCGTTGTACCGCTTGTAGACTGTATTCTGACGCAGTCTTTAAGAGGTACGCCCAAAAAGCCGTAGGGATATTGGTCTCTCAGGTCGTCTTTTGTGATAAAGGGTAGTTTGCATAAATCATCTCTTCCCTTTATGTCCTCGGGCTTTACACCTGCTTCGTCCATTTTCTGCTTGTAGAAGTCTACATGCTCATACACATATTTGACCTGTTCAACGAGTCTTTCGCTCTGAAGCTTTAAAATATCCTCAACAGGCATAGTTTCAATTTCGGGGTTAAAGTAATTGCTCATATTAATCTCCTAAAACGCATTTTTTCATATAATTATTCTCTGCCCATGAAAAATGCTTTTTTGTTTAGTTCGAGGAATTTGGCGGGGACACATGCCTCGAGGCTTGAAAGCCATTCCTCTTCGGTAATGTCACCGAAAAATTTGGAAAATCTTCCCATAAGCGCAATATTTGCTGCCTTTCCGTTGCCTGCTTCCATGGCTATTTTAAGTGCATCAACGGCGCTTACATTCGCTCCGTTTTCGCTCATTTTCTCCAAAAGTCCTTCGGGGTACTCGGCAGCACCGGTAATTACGGGCATGGGGTCTATTTCCTGTGCGTTAACTATTACCTTTCCGCCTTTTTTAAGGTAGGGGAGATAGCGAGCAGCCTCAAGTACCTCAAAAGATATGATATAATCCGCTTCGCCTTTATCTATAACAGGTGAATATACCTTTTCTCCAAAACGCACATAAGTAACTACGCTTCCGCCTCTTTGGCTCATTCCGTGTACTTCGGACACCTTTACGTCGTAGCCTTTTTCCATGACCACATGTCCGAGGAGCTTACTTGCAAGCAGGGAGCCTTGACCGCCTACGCCTACTATCATTACATTTACAGTCATATCTACACTCCTTATCCGTCGATCAATGCATCAAATTTACAAAGTTGCTGACAAACTCCGCAACCTACACAAAGTGTATTGTCCACATGAGCCTTGTTATCCTTGAAGCTGATAGCGGGGCATCCTATCTTCATGCAGGCACGGCAGCTTCTGCATTTGTCGGTATCAACGCTGAGTGAAGGTTTATGCTTTACATATTTAAGAAGTGCGCAAGGTCTTCTGCTTATAATTACGGAAGCTTCATCTGCGGCAAGCTCTTCTTTTATAACTTTATCGGTCTGTGCAAGGTCATAGGGATCTACTACGGCAACTCTGTTAAAGCCCATAGCTTTGCAAAGCGCCTCAAGGTCTATCTTTCCTGCGGGATCTCCTTTTATATTGTAGCCCGTTGTGGGGTTTTGCTGATGCCCTGTCATACCGGTTATAGAATTGTCAAGTATGATAATAGTTGAGTTACTTTGATTGTATGCTATGTTTGCAAGGCTTGTCATACCCGAGTGCATAAATGTTGAGTCACCAATAACGCAAACGGTGTTTTTCTCGCTTTCATTTCCCATAGCTTTGTTAAAGCCGTGAAGAGAACTGATGGAAGCGCCCATACAAAGTGTCATATCGGTTGCACTTAAAGGAGCGACCGCACCTAATGTGTAGCAACCTATATCTCCGAGAACTCTTAATTTGTTTTTTGATAATGTGTAGAATAAGCCTCTGTGAGGACAACCCGCACACATTACGGGAGGTCTTACGGGGAGAGACTCAACAGCGGGACAAGCCTCTTTTTCGGGCTCCCCGAGTGCTTTCGCTATTACCGATTGAGAAAATTCTCCCAAAAGAGAGAAAAGTTCCTTGCCCGTAACTTCCACACCTATATTTTTGCAATGAGTTTCAATTATGGGGTCAAGTTCCTCTATTACGATGACCTTGCCGACTTTTGAAGCAAAATCTCTGATCTTTTGAACGGGGAGGGGATTGACCATACCGAGTTTTAATACGGGGTACTTATCACCGAGTGCTTCTTTCGTATATTGGTAACAGGTGCTTGATGTGATTATACCTATGGAATTGTCCTTTCCTTCTTCTACGAAGTTAAGGTGTGTTTTTTCTGCAAATTCGGTTAACTTGCGAGTCCTCTCTTCTACCAAAGGGTGACGCTTTATGGCGTTACCGGGCATCATTACATATTTAGCTATATTCTTTTCGTAAGGTTTTGCTTCGGGTAAAACTCTCTCGCCTGTGTTTACGATACTTTGAGAATGTGCTACTCTTGTACACATTTTTATTATAACGGGAGTATCATATTCTTCCGAAAGCTCATAGGCAAGCTTTGCAAACTCAAGGCTCTCCTTGGAATCGGAGGGTTCAAGCATAGGGACTTTGGATGCTATGGCATAGTGCCTTGAATCCTGCTCGTTTTGTGAGGGGTGCATGCCGGGGTCATCTGCAACGCAAATTATCATACCTGCATTTACACCTGTATATGAAATGGTAAATAAAGGATCGGCAGCTACGTTAAGTCCCACATGCTTCATACCGCAAAAGCTTCTCTTTCCTGCAAGAGAGGCTCCGAAAGCAACCTCCATGGCAACCTTTTCGTTGGGAGCCCATTCACAATATATTTCATCGTATTTTGCAGCTTCTTCGGTGACCTCCGTGCTGGGAGTGCCGGGGTAGGAGCTTACGACGCAGGCTCCCGCCTCATACAATCCTCTTGCAAAGGCTTTATTACCGAGCATTATTTCCTTCATATTTTTCTCTCCTCTTCATTCTCGTATGCAACGAGATGCTCTTTTCCGTACAGTTTCCTTAACAGGGGCTTTTCGATCTTGCCGGTGGGATTTCTCGGAACATCGGCAAATATGATCTTTTTGGGTCGTTTGTATCTTGGAAGGGCAAGACAGAAATCGTTTATCTCTTCTTCCGTACATTCCATGCCTTCTTTAATGGAGATCACGGCACCG
>CAMOYW010000149.1 GCA_946630405.1 uncultured Clostridia bacterium
TTTGATATAAAATGCCGCAAGGCAGGGCTTCATCCCGATTGTGCCGTGCTTGTGGCAACCGTGAGGGCACTTCGTTACAATGGCGGGGAAAGCAAAGAAGAAGCAGGCAACCCCGATCTTGAAAAGGTGAAAAAGGGCATAGGAAATCTTAAAAAGCATATTGAAAATATCGCAAAGTTTGGCGTGCCCGTGCTTGTTGCCATAAACCGTTTCCTTACCGACAGCGAAGAAGAACTTCAATTTATTAAGAGTGAATGTAATGCCGTGGGTGCAAGGTGCGCTCTTGCCGAAGTTTGGGAAAAAGGCGGAGAAGGCGGTAAGGAGCTTGCAAACGAGCTTTTGTCCATACTTGATGAAGGGAACTCAAAGTTTAAGCCTCTTTATGATGAGACACTTCCCATTGAGGAAAAACTTAACATTATAGCAAAAGAGATATACGGTGCTGACGGAGTTGTGATAGATCCCGCCGCAAAGGCTCAGATAGAGCGTATAAACGAGATGGGCGGAGGAAAGCTCCCCGTTTGCGTTGCTAAAACGCAGTATTCTTTAAGTGACGATCCCAAGCTTTTGGGGCGTCCCGAAGGCTTTAAGATAAAAGTCAGAGAGGTGCGTTTAAGTAACGGCGCGGGTTTTGTGGTGGTATTGACGGGAAATGTGCTTACCATGCCAGGGCTTCCCAAGCATCCTGCAGCCGAAAATATTGATGTAACCGAGGAAGGAAAGATAACGGGACTGTTCTGAAATGAAAATTATAAATAAAAGTAAAATATTATTATTGCTTTGTGTACTTTTGCTGCTTTGCGGCTGTGATATCGGCGTTCTGACAAAGACCGGCAAAAGAGGCAATGTAAACGGAAACATAATAAATCTCGGGGGTGCCTGTGAAGCCGATGGTGTGGTATATTCACAGCAAGCGGACACATATTACCTGAAAGCGGGAGACAAGGTCATAAATTCCGTGCCTACGTATTTTATAAATGTTGTCGGAGATTATATTTATTACTGTAACGGTACGGATAATGCCTTTAAGGTTGAGAAAATGCCCAAAGAGGGCGGAGAAGCCCAGACAATTATAGACGGTACGTGCTATTTTCTCCAGACCGACGGCAAATACCTTTACTATACAAATCTTGACGATAACGGTAGGATATACAGGGCGAAGCTCGACGGTACCGAGGTTGTGAAGCTTGCCGATGAAACGGCGGATTACTTAAATCTTTACAATGACAGGCTTTATTATGTAACAAGCGAAAACAATTACAATGTGTATTCCATTACCACGGAAGGGAAAGGTCAGGAAGTGGTTGTAAAGCAAAGTGCTTACTGCCTTGATGTTGAGGACGGCTATGCCTATTATGTTCTTTTCCGCCATAAAAAGGGAACGGGACAAAATGATGAGTTCGTTGGAGATAATTTCCTGTACAGAGCAAACCTTGAGACTAAAACCGTTGAAAGGGTCATTGAAAAGGAAGTATCGGATATAAATATCAGAGGCGACTATCTTTTTTATAGAGCACTATACAAGGATGATTCCAACGACACCGTAAGCAGACTTAACCTTAAAACAGGAAAAAATGATGTACTCGCAAAGGAAAACGGTTCATATATATGTGTTGCGGGCAACAAAGTATTTTATTTAAACAGGGGAGATAAAACGGCTACCGTAAAAGAAGTCGAGATCCCGGAGGAGTAAAAATGGCAAATATAATTGACGGCAAGAAAATTGCAACGGATATAAAGGATGAGGCAAAGGCGAGCGCAGAAGCTTTAAAAGCAAAGGGCGTGGAGCCTTGTCTTGCTGTGGTGCTTGTGGGTGACGACCCCGCAAGTGCGGTATATGTACGCAATAAAAAGAAAGCGTGCGAGTATTGCGGCATCAAGTCATTAAGCTATGAACTTCCCGCAAGTACAAGCGAGAGTGAGCTTTTGACCCTTATAGATGAGCTTAACGCTAATAAGGAAGTTAACGGAATACTTGTACAACTTCCTCTTCCCAAAACCATAGACGAAAACAAAGTGCTTTTGAGAATACTTCCCGAAAAGGATGTGGACGGATTCCATCCTTACAATGTCGGACTTTTGAGCATAGGTAAAGCCGTTCTTAAAAGTTGTACACCTGCAGGCTGTATCGAGCTTATCAAAAGGTCCGGAGTGGATATTGAAGGTAAAAACTGTGTCGTTATCGGTAGAAGTAATATCGTAGGTAAGCCTGTGGGTATGCTTTTGCTTGCCGAAAACGGAACGGTAACGACCTGTCATTCAAGGACAAAGAACTTAAAAGAGATCTGTGCCGAAGCGGATATACTTGTTGCCGCGATCGGTAAGCCGGGCTTTGTTACGGGAGATATGGTCAAGGAAGGCGCTGTCGTGATAGATGTGGGCATCAACAGAGGAGCGGACGGTAAGCTCTGCGGAGATGTTGACTTTGCTTCCGCAAGCGAAAAGGCAGGATATATTACTCCCGTTCCGGGCGGAGTCGGACCTATGACTATTGCCATGCTTATGAAGAATTGTATTAAGGCGTGTGAAGCTCAGAATTCGGAGGCTTTAAATGCGTAAATTCGGTATACTTGCACATCCTACATCTGTTCCCTCTCGTTTCGGTGTGGGCGGACTCGGTTCGGAGTGCAGGGCTTTTATAGATTATGTTGCAAGTACGGGTGCGAAGCTTTGGCAAATACTTCCTCTCGGTCATACGGGTTTCGGAGATTCCCCCTATCAAAGCTTTTCTGCTTTTGCGGGAAATCCTTTGATGATAGCACCCGAACTTTTGGCTGAAGACGGGTTACTTGCCCAAGCTGAACTGGATAATTATGAAGTACCCGTTTGCGGCAAAACGGATTATGAAAACGGGCTTAAAAGCAAAACAGCTCTTTTAAAGCTTGCCGTACAAAGATTTGATTTTAAAGACAAGGCATACAAGGCGTGGTATAAACGCAATAAATTCTGGCTTGATGATTATGCTCTTTTTATGGCTGCAAAGAATTATTTTATAGCCGAGAGAGACAATACCTTGCCGGGTGATGAGTTTAAAGCTTATAAAAAAGCTCAAAGAGGTCTTTCGGAGGAGAGGGCACTCAGTTGTTATTACGGCGGTGCTTGGAATTCATTTCCCGAAGAACTCAGAGACAGAGACCCCGAAGCAATAAAGAGCTATACAAAAAAATTCAAAGCAGATATACGCTATTGGTGTTTTGTACAGTATGTATTTTTCAAGCAGTGGGCTGATATCAAGGTATATGCAAATGAAAAGGGCATAGAAATAATAGGTGATATACCCATATTTGTAGCGCTTGACAGTGCCGACACTTGGGCACATAAGGAGCTGTTTGACATCAATACCTTGGGTTGGCCCAATAAAGTGGCAGGAGTTCCGCCCGATTATTTCAGCGAAAAGGGTCAGCTTTGGGGCAATCCGCTGTACAATTGGGCTGAAATTAAGCATACGGGTTATAAATGGTGGCTTGACAGGATAAAAGCACTTTCGGAGCTTTGCGACATAGTCAGGATAGACCATTTCCGTGCCTTTGACAGCTATTATTCCATAGCCTTTAACCGTAAGGATGCGGTAAAAGGCAAATGGTTAAAAGGCCCCGGAAGAGAGCTTTTTGACAAGATTTCCGAGATATCGGATATAGAAATAATAGCGGAGGATCTCGGAGACCTTATACCGAGTGTATATGCGCTCAGAGACAGTCTCGGACTTCCCGGGATGAAGATATTGCAGTTTGCTTTTGGCTCGGATTCGGGAAATCCTTACCTTCCGTTTAATTTCGATACAAGCAATTGTGTGGCTTATACGGGTACGCATGATAACGATACAACGGTAGGCTGGTATAATTCCACGGATGAACGCACAAAGGATCGTTTCAGAAGGATACTAAATTCTTCGGGAGAAGACTGTGCGTGGGATCTTATCAGATATTGCATGGCATCAAATGCAAAGTATGCTATCATCCCTTTACAGGATATTTTGAGAGAAGATTCTTCCGCAAGAATGAACTTACCGGGTGTCGGAAACGGTAACTGGGCATATCGTTTCGAGCTTTCTTCTCTCACAAAGGAAAGTGCCGAAACGCTTAAATATTACTGTGAGCTTTTTAACAGATGATGAAGAGAGTCTTTTGGATAGATTTTTTTCGGACGCTTGCCATTTTAAATATGATCGTTTACCACGGCATGTGGGATGCGATATATTTGTTCGGATATGATCTGCCGTCTTTATACACGCCGTGGGCGATAGTGTGGGAAAGATATATTTGCATCAGCTTTTTTGTGTTAAGCGGCATATGCTTTAATATGAGCCGATCCAATGTCAAACGCGGCATATTTGTAAGTGTGTG
>CAMOYW010000150.1 GCA_946630405.1 uncultured Clostridia bacterium
CGATATCTAAGGTCGTTTCAAAGAAAACAAAGCTTGTGCTTATACAGCGCTCCAAGGGCTATCAGTTTAGAGACAGTCTTACGATAGGTGAAGTCAAAAAGCTGATAGATCATATAAAATCAATAGATGAAAGCATTATTTGCATGGTGGATAATTGCTATTGCGAGTTTGTTTCCGATGTGGAGCCGCCCGAGGTGGGCGCGGATATTACCGTGGGCTCTCTTATTAAAAATCCCGGAGGAGGGCTTGCACCCGTCGGCGGATATATAGTTGGCAAAAAAGAATATGTGGAAAATGCCGCATACAGGCTCACCGTTCCCGGAATGGGCAAGGAAGTGGGTCCGAGCCTTGGTATCACACAGTCTATCGCTCAGGGACTTTTTCTTGCACCGAGCGTGGTAAACGGTGCCGTAAAGGGTGCGACCCTTGCGGCAAAGGTGTTTGAAAAGCTTGGTTATTCGGCAAATCCCGCATCGGGTGCGGAACGGGCAGATATAGTCGAGGCGATAAGCTTGAATTCTCCCGAAGCCGTTGAAGCCTTCTGCCGAGGCATACAAAAGGCAGCTCCCGTAGACAGTTTCGTTACTCCCACACCGTGGGATATGCCGGGGTACGATTGCAAAGTCATAATGGCGGCAGGTGCCTTTGTGCAGGGTGCTTCCATTGAGCTTAGTGCCGATGCTCCCATGAAGCCTCCGTATACCGTTTATTTCCAGGGAGGCTTGACCTTTGCGCATATCAAGCTCGGCATAATGCTTGCACTAAAGGAAATGGGTATTTAAAAACTATAATATACTTGAAATCTTATTGTTTTTGGTATATAATACCTATACATTATACCAAAATTAAAGGGAGGGATGTTATGAAGCTTAATGCTTTTAAAAAAAGGCTCAGTCTTTTGCTTTCCTTTGCTCTTTTAATGGGAGCACCGGGGGGGGGTATCGACTTATGCCGAAAATGAAGAGATAACGGATATCGTTATCCGGGATAAGGTGGAGACGGAGTCCGCCGTTAAAGAGGAGAAACCGCCTGTGGAGCTGTACAGGACAGGTTCTATTTATACTCTTGATGCAGAGCTTATAGACGGAGCGAAAATGCCCGGAGTATACTCCGTAAAGGCAATACCCGGAGACAGCATAGCCTCGGGTGCTACCATAGGTATACCTTCGGTAGCAAAGCAAAACCTTGAGAACGGTCCTACAAAGGAGTTGCCCGCTATTGTAATGGGTGCTGCGGTAAACCATGAAGTAAGAACGGGAGCGACCGAATTTACACCGTTTGCGTCGGGCGACAGAATAGCGCCTTACAGCTATTTCCGCTACGGTATATTAGATGAACAGATGAAAAATATAGACGGTACCATAACCACTCACAAAAAAATGAGCGGTTTTGACGGTACGTACTATATTGTGCGTGTAGATGTAAGTGATATTATAAAGGGTCATGGAGAGGGCGAATATCTCCATGTTAAGCAGGAGAGCAACAAGGCTTTGATGGTAGCTATGGGTATGAGTGGCACCACTTATTCCGATGCTCTTGGAAACAAAACAGGTTCCTATTCTCTTGCGGATAATGCTGCGGCACTTAAAGATACGGGTGCGGGTGATATAGACAAAGATACCACCTACTTTGATGTTATAGTGCTTTCTTCGGGCAAGATAGTAGCGGGAGCCGATGCGGGAAAGACAGATGCCCCTGCGGCAGATATAAAGCTCAGCTTCTATGTGGAAGATCAGGTGCAGTATAACGAGCTTGAAGAACTTAGCACTACCAATCCTCCGACTTTCCCCTACACCGTAAACGGTGTGACATATCAGCTTGAAACAGACTATAACAAAGCCCTTTTGGATAAGTTTTTCTCGGATGAAAAAGCTACTTCCGAAAATACGGCAACAAGTTATCTTGTGAAGGGTTCCGACCTTGAGATAGATGTGGCTATTGACGAAGGATCGCCTGTTAAGGTCGACAACACAAAAGACGGCAAGTCTTTCGATTCAACATCCGTTAAGTCCGATAGCACAGGTATAAAGTGGATAGACGGGAATTATGATTTCTGGTCGCTTACAAAGGCTATAGATCACAGCGAGTATGATGACCACACCATAATACTGATATGCGAAGTTCCCGTGCTTGAAGGTCTTAATATTACGGGAAGCGGAAAGAAGAGATCCGTAGTACTTGATGTAAACAGCTTTGATATACAGATAGCAAACAGTACCGAAAAAAATACGGCAGGTCTTGTTATAGGTGCGGATGCGCAGCTTAGGATAATGGATAACTCTAACACCTCGGGTGCCGAACTTGCCATAGGCAATAACGCCACTATGGTAATTAAAAAAGGCGGTGTCCTTATTGTAGATGAGACCTGTACAAACGAGGTAGAGTACGATGCGGCGACTGCGGTAGATCCCGCAATGGCAGATACATCCATGATGAACGGTGCTATTACGGTAGAAGACGGCGGTCAAATTATAAATTACGGTGTTATAAACGTAGAGGGTACGGAGTCTAAGCCGCAGGCACCGAATGCAGGCGAACAGCAGCAGGGACAGACCGTGATCACCGATAAGAAGAGTGCAGACCTTACGGTATACAGTGGAGGTATATTGGATAACTACGGCTGTATATCCCTTAAGGGCGTACTTTATATGTTAGGTACTCTTAACAATTACGGAAAGTATAACGAGAATATAGTAGCCTACGATCCCGACAAGGGTTCTACATCTTATCATAAGGGTATACAGTTAACGTGGAAGGATATCGTTACGGATGAGGGAGTAGAGCCCGGTATACTCAATGTAGGTATAGATGCAGACGGCAACATAGAAAAGAATGTGGTTATTAATAACTACGGAGATATCGTATTGGTTCCCGGAACCGTAAATCTTTATGGCTCATTTAACAACCTGGGAGATGATGCTCATCTCTATATGTGCGATCCCGATGAGGCGATAATCCCCGTTACACCTACCCCCGAAGATCCTCTTACGGTAGAAAAGAAGGTAACTCTCGATCCTCCCAAGCAAAGTGTATTTAACAATAAGGGAAAACTTAACGCACTTAAAGAAAAGGCAAAGGTAGAACTTGTACACAACGGTGTTTTGGGAACACTTACACCACTTACCGATGAGAGTAAAAGTGTATTGGCAAATGCTACTGACGGAAACGATATGGTTTTGGTATCTGAGATAGACAGCCTTGACTACAGTGAGGTAGGTTTTATACTTGAAGCAGACGGAAAGCGCGCTGTAAGAAGTACAAAAACGGTATATAGTGAAATAGACGAATCGGCATATACTTTAAAGAATTTTGAGGGCGGAAAGTATCTTTACTCCTTCATTATAGAAGATATATCCGATGAAACAAAGGAAATAAAGGTAACACCTTTCTCCGTAGACTTAAATGGCGTTAAAGCCACAGGTGCAACTCAAAGCTTCCGTTTATCCGAGTTAAAGACTCTGACATCGTTTGAACTCAGCGAATACATGGCTGTTGCACTTTCTCACCAAGAGGATGCGGTAATCGATGATGATAAAAAGAGAATGAGAGGTGCAGAAGAATGATAAAAGTTTATGAAAAGCCCGAATTGTTGATCAGCGAGCTGTCAAATAACGATATTATCACCGTCAGCGGACTTATATTCGGCGGCGATAAAGGTACCTCCGAGAAGGAAAGTTTTGATTCTCTTTTTGGCGGCAAATAAAATTGTGAGGGTGTGATAAATCACACCCTCGTTTTTTGCGTATGTTGCGCTGTTTCGGTGAAGGATGGGGCAAAAAGGTCATATTGCATTTACACTTTGGCAATATGCACGAAATTTGTGGTTGATTTTATCGGGGATGTGTGGTACAATAACATTTTAGCAGACTATGGAAGGCGAAGCCATGTGCTTTTGCTTTCCGCAAATTACAAGGAGGTATTTGTTATGAAGCATATTAAGTCCTTAAATGCAAGACTTCTTCAGCAGACAGCCGCTAAGGGCGGATGCGGAGAATGCCAGACTTCATGCCAGTCCGCTTGCAAGACAAGCTGTACTGTAGCAAATCAGGCTTGCGAGAATAAGTAATATCCATAAATCACCGAGGGCTGTACAAACAGCCCTTTGTGTCGTTTTAGGGGTATTATAGTCTGTAAATTATAAAAATTATTATCGGCTTTGCCGTATAAAGGAGGGCGAGAGCTTGATACATAAATACAGCTTAAACGGGCTGTATATAGTGCTTGATGTAAACAGCGGTGCTGTACATATAGTAGATAAAACGGTATATGATATACTCGACCTCTACAAGGAGTGCTCCGAGGAGGAGATCTACACAAAGCTT
>CAMOYW010000151.1 GCA_946630405.1 uncultured Clostridia bacterium
TGACGCAGTATGCGGTGACATTAGCCAAATATGCGAATGATTAATTAAATCAGCGTTTCCTTGAGGTGATATATATGAAAAGAAAAATGCACGACAAATTGAAAATTTGGAAAGAAAAAGCAAACGGGGAAAGCGCTTTGCTTATCAGCGGAGCAAGGCGTGTCGGAAAAAGCTATATTGTCGAAGAATTTGCCAAAAGTGAATACAAAAGCTATATATTAATAGATTTTAACTTAGCGGATGAGCAAGTCAAAGCTTTGTTTGAACATGACTTAAATGACCTGGACACTTTCTTTTTAAAACTTTCCACATTTTACAATACAAAACTGTACGAACGAAAATCGCTTTTAATTTTTGATGAGGTGCAACTTTTTCCGAGGGCAAGAAGCGCCATAAAATATCTTGTTGCCGACGGTCGATACGACTATATTGAAACAGGCTCGCTTATCTCTATCAGAAAAAATGTGGAAAACATTCTTATTCCGTCCGAAGAAGACAGAATAGATATGTACCCCATGGATTTTGAGGAATTTTTATGGGCTATCGGGGATGAAACCATGTATCCCCTTATACGAAGCTGTTACGAAAAGAAAAAACCGCTTGGGCAGGCTTTACATAGAAAGGCAATGGATCTTTTCAGGCAATATCTTATCGTAGGAGGCATGCCACAGGCGGTCAAAGCCTATGCCGAAAGCCGAGATTTTGACAAGGTGGACAGAGCGAAACGCAGGATATTAAACTTGTATCGGGATGATATACGCAAACATGCCGCCAATTATGCTATGAAAGTTGAAGCGATCTTTGACGAATTGCCTTCACAACTCAAAAATCAGAAAAATCATTTTAAACTATCTTCCGTTGAGAAAGGTGCAAGATTTTCCGGTTATAGAGATGCTATGTTTTGGCTGACCGATGCAATGATAGTGAATAATTGCTATAATTCTACCGAGCCTAATATCGGCTTGAATTTAAACCGAGACAGAACCCTACTTAAATGTTACATGGCGGATACCGGTCTTCTTATAAGTCATTCTTTTGATGAAAACGGCATAGTAAGCGAGGGGATATATAAGAAGCTGTTGCTTGATAAGCTTGAAGTAAATATGGGCATGGTCATAGAAAATGTGGTGGCTCAAATGTTGGTAGCTTCGGGGCATAAATTGTTTTTCTATGCAAATACCGATCGTGAAAACAAAGAAAACAGAATGGAAATAGATTTTTTGATTTCCAAAAGTAAAGTAAGCAACAGCCATAACATATCGCCGATTGAAGTAAAATCGGGAAAGAATTATACATATTCTTCTCTTAATAAATTCAGAAAAAAATATGCGAAGCAAACATATATTTCATATCTTTTACATACGGCAGATTTAAAAGAAGAAAACGAAATACTTTTCCTTCCGCTTTATATGACCGAACTAATATAAACCCCGCAAGTCATTCCTTGCGGGGTTTTCTTTTCGCTTTTGTAACGTTATAGCTTTCGTCTATGCGTGCGTAGATCTCTTCGGGGGTGACAGTGCCGTCTAAGAGGACAGACACCCAGCAGCCCCGGCTTATGTGGTAGCCTTTAAGGTAGCCCGTTTGTTGCAGGACGATGTCTACCGCCGTGGGGCTTGCAAGCTTTACGTTTATAATGTCTATCTTTTCTTCGCCCGCTAAACCGAGTTTATTTCTCGGCACGTTCATTATAAGGGCAAACCACTTTCGGTTGTCGGTGTGCCTGAATATGGCATATTCGGGGAACTTCATCCACAGGTATTCGGGTGCGGCACCGTAGCTTTCTTCTATGTATTTAAATATCAGTTCTCGCATAGCGCTTTCTCCACAGCCGTGGCAAGCTGATCGGCGCATGATGTACCTCTTCCGCCGCAGTCATTGCCCTTTAGAAGATCAACCGCTCTTTTTGCGCTCGTGCCTTCCAAAAGCTTGCTTATGGCGGCGGTGTTACCCGGACAACCGCCGTGAAATTTAACGTTGTGCAATATGTCGCCGTCCAAATCGAAGGAGATCTGTTTTGCACATATCGAATGTGTCTTACATGTATAGCTTTTCATTATTTTAACTTCAACCCGTCCTTGAATGCGTCGCCTACTCTACCCGATACCTTATAGTAGCCGTGGGTGTAAGGGTCAAAGCTGATAGCTTCAAGCTTATCCACGTCCACCTTGCCGTCCGTCATGCACTCCTCGTTTACGGTGGTGCGCACGACCTTGCCTATTACTCCAAGCCCTGTATCGTCGCCCTGATACTCTATAAATTCGCACTCCATGGCAATGGGGAACTCATTTATAACGGGTGCATCCACAAGGGTGGACTTTGTATAGCTTAAGCCGCTTTTTTCAAATTTGGCTTTTTCCGCATTTCCGCTGACCACACCGAAATAGTCTGCCTCTGTCACATGCTTTGCATCCGCAATATGCACGGTAAATCCCTTTTTCGCCTTTATATTTTCAACCGTTTTATGTGTTTCGGTAAGGTTGAGTGCCACTCTGTCACGGTCGAGCATAGTGCCCCAGGCGGCATTCATCACATCCACGGTGCCGTCCTCGTTGAAGGTAGCCACCATAAGTACGGGCATGGGGAATATAGCTTCGGTCGTTTTGATCTCTTTCTTCATATAAACCTCCTCTTATATCTTTAAAACATTACCTTTCTATTGTACAACGACAGGGGAGATAAATACAATATGAAATTACCTATATGCAGAAAAAAGGGATATAAAAAGCGATATTTCATCGCATCATATTCTATTTCGTTAGTGAAGACCCCTCCGCCCTTCGGGCACCTCCCCTATTAAGGGAGGGATCATTACTGTTCATTTTTTATTGATCGTTAAGGAAACGCTGATCAATTCACTTGAAGCAGAAAAGGGATATGAAAAACGATGTTTCATCGCAGCATATTCTGTTACGTTAGTGAAGACCCCTCCGCCCCCTTCGGGCACCTCCCCTATTAAGGGAGGGATCATTACTGTTCATTTTTTATCGATCGTTAAGAAAACGCCGATCAATTCACTTGAAGCAGAAAAGGGATATAAAAAACGATGTTTCATCGCATCATATTCTATTTCGTTAGTGAAGACCCCTCCGCCCTTCGGGCACCTCCCCTATTAAGGGAGGGATCATTACTGTTCATTTTTTATTGATCGTTAAATACATATTCGATCCAACATAAAACGGGGTGTGAAACGATATTTCACACCCCGTAAGATTCTTATATTTTTAGAAAGGTATCGTAAGTGTACCAAGCTGTGGCTGTGTGTCTTTTGTCTTTGTTAAGCCGCTTGCCATTATTACATCTGCTTCTTCTATCACCGTAACGTTAATTACGGGAGATGTGTATTCTTTTTTCATTTTACGTTTTCCTCCTTATAATCAGTCGTTAGGTGTGAATGATAAAGATAATACATCTTGTACTTCCTGAAGGGTCTTGCCTTCGCAACCGCTAAGCTGTACGGCATAAGCATAATCTGCATTATTACCGAAACGAGCTGCACCGTAACCGGAGTAAGTGTTGTCAAGTGTGACCTGTGTGAATACTTCCGTTGTTGTAGCACTTGTATTTGCGGTAGAGCCGGGTACGTTTGTTACTATGGCTAATTGCTGATTGTCGGTAGCTGCCTGCTCGGAAACGAGAGCTATTGCATAGTATTTGCCGTTAGACTTAACTACTGCGGGCTTTGAGTCAACAACACCGTTAAGTAAACCGTCGGATGTGGTAGTCTGAATTTTATAAATTCTTACTGCTCTACCATATTTGCTTTTATTCTCCTCATCTTTCGCATTGCTCGGATTGGAAACGATATATACCGTACCTGCTTCAGGTAAAGTATAAGTAAACTCTTTGGTTGCAGAAGATGTTCCTGTTACAGTATCGGATGCTATAGTTTCAAATCCGCTATACTCAACATATTGATTTCCCGCCTCATTTACTTTAACTTCACCCTCTATATTGCTAACTATACCTATTTCACTCGTATTCGTTCCACTGGTACTTGAATACCAAAATGTAAAGGAATCTCCCGCAATACCGGTAAACTTAAAAGCAGAGTTTTTCGAATACATATTTGAAATTTCAATAGACGAATATTGCACCTTAGGATTATCCGGATCAATGCCTTTAGGACCATTTTGTGCTCTTTTTACTACTCCGCTACCATCACCTGCTATTGACATACCTGCCGGTAAAGTTTTACCATCATATAAAGTTTTATCCGTTACATCATCTTTTAGTTCCGGAATAAACGTTTCGGTTGTAGTCGCAGCCATTGCAGCTATGCTTGTAATTGCCATAGTAGCACCGACTATCGCTG
>CAMOYW010000152.1 GCA_946630405.1 uncultured Clostridia bacterium
CTGCATCGGGCAAGCCATGCTTAAGCTGCCACTGTGTGGTGGTAGCTGCGGATGTAATTGTGATACCTCTTTCCTGCTCCTGTTCCATCCAGTCCATCTGGGCAGTACCTTCGTGTGTATCACCTATTTTATATGTTCTACCCGTATAGTAGAGAATACGCTCTGTAAGAGTAGTCTTACCTGCGTCAATATGAGCCATAATACCGATATTTCTTGTAAGCTCAAGCGGACACGCTCTTTCTGACACTGTAATACCTCCTTACCACTTATAATGTGAGAACGCCTTGTTAGCCTCTGCCATTCTATGAGTTTCATCCTTTCTCTTAACAGCTCCGCCGGAGTTGTTGAGAGCGTCTAAAAGCTCATTGGCAAGACGCTGGTCCATAGTCTTTTCTCCACGCTTTCTGGAGAACTGAGTAAGCCATCTGAGACCTAAAGTTGTTCTTCTCTCGGGTCTTATCTCCATAGGCACCTGATATGTAGCACCACCTACACGGCGAGCCTTTACCTCAAGTACGGGCATAATATTACCCAAAGCTTCCTCAAAAGCTTCAAGTGCGGGCTTTCCGCTCTTCTCTTCAAGAGTAGCGAAAGCATCGTATACTATCTTCTGGGCAATACCTTTCTTTCCGTCAAGCATAATGGAGTTGATAAGCTTTGTTACAAGCTTGCTGTTATACATGGGATCCGGTAAAACCTCTCTCTTCGAAACATGACCTTTTCTCGGCACGATTCTTCCCTCCTTAATAAATGTATTAAATCAACGGTACTTGCGACTATATTGCAAGTCACTATTCATGCCCCATACCGAACCCATAGCTATATATAATAGTACAGATTTATTTTTGCATAGGACATTTGTAAGATTCGATAACGCTATCGACTCTTATTACTTCTTGGGACGCTTAGCGCCGTACTTGGAACGAGCCTGCTTTCTGTTTGCAACGGCTGCGGTATCGAGTGTACCTCTGATGATGTGATAACGAACACCGGGGATATCCTTTACTCTACCACCTCTGATAAGTACAACACTATGCTCCTGAAGGTTGTGACCTTCACCGGGAATATATGCTGTAACTTCGATGCCGTTGGAAAGACGTACTCTGGCGATCTTTCTCAAAGCAGAGTTAGGCTTCTTAGGTGTAGCTGTCTTAACGGATGTACAAACACCTCTCTTTTGGGGTGAGCTTACATCTGTCTGCTTTCTCTTAAGAGTGTTAAGACCCTTCTGTAAAGCAGGAGCTGTGGACTTAGATACCTTAGACTTTCTACCCTTGCGTACAAGCTGGTTAAATGTGGGCATTCCTGCACCTCCTTAAATAAATCTGTACATGCATTTTTTCGCACGCTTTGTTATATTACCATTTTTGATAATGGTTGTCAATATAAAATTTGCCGATAAACGGGTTTGTTTTGCACTTTCTCGTTGTTTGATATTTCCTTTTTATATAATACCGTCTTTATACTCCCTCTTACCGACAAAAAATAATATTTATGGTTGATTATTTGCCTTTATTGAGTTAAAATAGTACCCGATAGTTTAGCGATTTAATTCCAAAGGAGAAAAACATGAGCTTTGGATTTATACGTACTGCCTCCTGCTCCTTTCCCGTAAAGGTGGGAGATACGGCACACAACACGAATGAAATAATAAAAGCGATAAACGAGGCGAGCCAAAGGCATACGGACATACTCGTATTTCAAGAACTTGCAGTAACGGGCTACACCTGCGGCGATCTGTTCGGGCAAAGACTTCTTTCGGACAATGCCCTCGCCTCACTTGAAAAGATCATAGGCGCAACCAAAGGGAAATCCCTATTCATAAGTGTGGGGCTTCCCGCGCTTCATAACGCAAAGCTGTACAACTGCGTTGCACTTATATATGAAGGTGAGCTTCTTGCGCTCATACCCAAAACATACCTGCCTAATTACAATGAATTCTACGAGATGAGGCACTTCTCGCCCGCTCCTTCCGAGCCCGAATTCATTGATATTTGCGGCTTTACGGATGTACCGTTTTACAAAAACACTTTGATACGCTCTACCCGTATACCCGAACTTGTGATAGGTGCGGAGATCTGCGAAGATCTTTGGAGCGTGATACCGCCCTCTTCTCACCATGCACTTGCAGGAGCGACCGTGATATTAAACAGCTCCGCCGGCAACGAGATAACGGGAAAGGCAGACTATCGGCTCTCCCTTGTGCGTTCCGCATCGGCAAGGCTGATATGCACGTATATATATTCCTGTGCGGGAAGCGGAGAATCGACTACGGATGTGGTATTTTCATCCCACAATATCATCTGCGAGAACGGAACGCTTCTTAAACAGTCTCCGAGATTTGAAAACGGCATGATATTTGCCGACACGGATGTGAAACGCATAGTATCCGACAGACAGAAGAACACAAGCTTCCGTCCCGAAACCTCGGGATATGTTTTTGTAGATATCGATCTTGCCGAAAAAGACAGAACGGATGAACCGCTTGAAAGATATGTGGACCCTCATCCCTTCGTTCCCGACGACGACAGGAGAAGAACGGAGCGCTGCGAAGAAATAATCAACATACAGGCACATGGTTTAAAGAAAAGGCTTGAACATACGAACTGCAAAAAGACGGTACTCGGTATAAGCGGAGGACTTGATTCGACACAGGCACTCATCGTGTGTGCAAAAGCCTTTGACATGCTTGGCTACGACAAAAGCGGCATAATATGCGTCACCATGCCGTGCTTCGGCACGACCGACAGAACCTACACAAACGCCGTCAAACTGACAAAGGCAATAGGCGCAACACTTAAAGAGGTCAATATCAGGCAAGCCGTAAAGCTTCACTTTGAAGATATAGGGCACGATATAACGAAACACGACCTCACCTTTGAAAACGCACAGGCAAGAGAAAGAACACAGGTGCTTATGGACATTGCTTCCGAGCAGGGCTGCTTTGTGGTAGGCACGGGCGATCTGAGCGAGCTTGCTCTTGGTTGGGCGACCTACAACGGCGACCACATGAGTATGTATGGAGTGAATTGCTCCATCCCCAAAACGCTTATACGCTATCTGATAAGACATTTTGCCGACAGTGCGCAAAATACCGAGCTTAAAGAAGTTTTGTACGATATACTCGACACACCCGTATCTCCCGAGCTTCTTCCGCCCGACGAAAACGGAAAGATAGCACAAATAACCGAAGATGTGGTCGGTCCTTACGAGCTTCACGATTTCTTCTTGTATAATTTTATGCGTTTATCCTATGAGCCGAAGAAAATACTTCTGCTTGCAAATATCGCATTTAAAGATAAATATGACGGTGAGACCATCAAGAAATGGCTTACCACATTCTTACGCCGCTTCTTCTCACAGCAATTCAAGAGAAGCTGTATACCCGACGGTCCCAAAGTGGGTTCCGTGAGCCTGAGTCCCCGCGGCGATTGGCGTATGCCCTCCGATGCCTGCGTAAACCAATGGCTCGAAGAAATAAAATAAAAAGGAAACAGAAATGAACAAAAAAGTAGTAGCAGTTTTATTCGGAGGACGCTCCTCCGAGCACGAAATATCAAAAATAAGTGCTTTTACCGTAATTTCACACATTAACAAAGACAAATACTATGTGATACCCATATATATCACAAAAGAAGGAAAATGGCTGATATATGACGGCCCCACAGAGGCACTTACAAGCAACGGCTGGGAAAAGTTTGCCACCACCGCAGTACTCAGCCCCGACACCGAACACAAAGGAATACTTCGTATAGTCGGCGACAGAGTAAAGGTAATGCCCGTTGATGTGGTCTTCCCCGTGCTTCACGGCGCTTACGGCGAGGACGGCACCGTGCAGGGTCTTTTGGAACTTGCCTCCATACCCTATGTCGGCTGCGGCGTATATGCTTCGGCGGCAGGAATGAACAAGGCGTACACCAAGCTTGTTGCCGCATCGACAGGTGTAAAGCAGGCAGATCACACCGTGGTCTACAAATACGAGCTTGAAAACGACATAGACTCTTGTATCGCCCGTATCGAAGAAAAATGCGGCTACCCCTGCTTTATAAAGCCCGCATGTGCGGGATCGAGCGTGGGTATCACCAAAGCACATAACCCCGGCGAGCTTGCGGACGGGCTTTGGATAGCCGCAAAGGAAGATACCACGATAGTAGTGGAAAGAGCGATAGTTGGCAGAGAGCTTGAAACAGCGGTGCTCGGCAATACGGACATACAGGCGGGTGCGGTAGGCGAAATAATAGCCGCAGCGGAATTTTACGACTACGACGCAAAATACAA
>CAMOYW010000153.1 GCA_946630405.1 uncultured Clostridia bacterium
TTGAGAGACGGCGAATATCAATAAGGTCGTTTCTGCGGCTGTCAGGCAGATAGAAGCTATAAAGTATATCGAAAAAAGAGGTATGCTCAATACCCTTCCGATACAGCTTCTTGAAATTGCAAGGCTGAGGCTTGATAATGAGCAGGCGAGCTTGAAAGAGCTTGGAGAAATGCTTAGCGTTCCCATAGGGAAATCAGGAGTTAATCACAGATTGAATAAGATATGTAAAATGGCTGATGAGCTGAAAGGAGTTTGAAATGGTCAAGCAGGATTTAGTTGTTGGTTCGAGTATGGTTGAGCGCCCTATCGCAATGCTTGTACAGACGGCAGGACGTTTTTCAAGCAGCATACATTTGAAGATGGACAACAAGACCGTTAATCTTAAAAGCATAATGGGAGTTATATCAATTGGCACCCTTGCGGGAAATAAGGTGGAGATAAGCGCCGAGGGCAAGGATGAACAAGAGGCTTGTAACACTATTGTGGAATTTTTAAGCTGAGCATATCAAATATAGAAAATAAGTGCTGTGAAAAAGAGGAGTAAAGCTTGGTCGCCGCAAGAGAGAGCCGTTCGTGGCTGAAAGACGGCTTGGGAAAGACGGGTTTGAAGGTTGCTTTTGAGCATCCCGTAAGGGCGTAGGACTGCGTTAAGGTCAAAGAGTGCCCGCATGTTATGTGGGAATTAAGGTGGTACCGCGAGCTTTCGTCCTTTGTGACGGGAGCTTTTTATTTTTTAAAGAGGAAGAAACAATGCAAAAAGAAATGGCAAAAAATTACGATCCTTCCATAGTAGAGGACAGGATCTATCAAAAATGGCTTGACTGCGGATATTTTCATGCAGAGGTGGACAAAAGCAAAACACCTTTTACAATAGTTATTCCCCCTCCGAATATTACGGGTCAGCTTCACATGGGTCATGCGCTTGACAATACCATGCAGGATATATTGATACGCTTTAAGAGGATGCAGGGGTACAATGCGCTTTGGGTGCCCGGTACGGACCATGCAAGTATATCCACCGAAGTCAAGATCGTTAAAAAGATGGCAGAAGAGGGCTTGACAAAGGAAGATATCGGCAGAGAGAAATTTCTTGAAAGAGCGTGGGAGTGGAAAGAAGAATACGGTTCCACCATACTCAATCAGCTTAAAAAGCTCGGTTCAAGCTGTGACTGGGAGCGTGAGCGCTTTACCATGGACAAAGGTCTTAACAATGCCGTGTTGACGGTATTTGAAAGACTTTATGAAAAGGGTTACATATACAGAGGCGAAAAGCTCATAAACTGGTGCCCCAAATGTCAAACGACTATCTCCGATGCAGAGGTAAATCATGAGGATAAGGCAGGTCATTTCTGGCACATAAAGTACCCTATAAAGGGAACGGACAGATTCTTGGAATTTGCCACTACAAGACCCGAGACCATGCTCGGTGATACGGCAATAGCCGTACATCCCGAGGATGACAGGTACAAGGATATTGTCGGCATGACATGTATCATACCCTTTGTGGACAGGGAGATACCCATTATAGCGGATGAATATGTAGACAGAGAGTTCGGTACGGGTGTAGTTAAGATAACCCCCGCCCACGACCCCAACGATTTTGAAGTGGGTGAAAGACACGGACTTGAAAAAATAAACATTCTTAACGATGACGGAACCATAAACGAAAACGGCGGTAAATTCAAGGGTATGGATCGCTATGAGGCAAGAAAGCTCATAGTTGAAGAACTTGATAAAATGGGCCTTTTGCTTGAGGTGGAGGATATCACTCACGCCGTCGGAGTTCATGAACGCTGCGGAGAGGTCGTAGAGCCTATGATAAAGAAGCAGTGGTTCGTTAAAATGGAAGAAATGGCAAAGCCCGCACTTGAGGTAATTAAGACGGGTGAGCTTAAATTCGTGCCCGATCGTTTTGGCAAGGTGTATACACACTGGCTTGAAAACATACACGATTGGTGTATTTCTAGGCAGCTTTGGTGGGGACACAGAATACCCGCTTATTATTGCGAGCATGGTCATGTGACGGTATCAAAAGATAAGCCCGAGTGCTGTAAAGAATGTGGAAGCACAAATTTAAGGCAGGATGAGGATACACTCGATACATGGTTCTCATCGGCTCTCTGGCCTTTTTCCACGCTCGGCTGGCCCGAACAGACAGAGGAACTCAAGCATTTTTATCCTACCGATGTTCTCGTAACGGGATATGACATTATCTTTTTCTGGGTAGTAAGAATGGTATTTTCCGCTCTCGAACAGATGGGAGAAGTACCCTTCAAGACGGTGCTTATACACGGTCTTGTAAGAGATTCGCAGGGAAGAAAGATGAGTAAGTCTTTGGGCAACGGTATCGATCCTCTTGAAATAATCAAGGAATACGGTGCCGATGCTTTGAGGCTCACGCTCATTACGGGTAACGCACCCGGAAACGATATGCGTTTCTACAACGAAAGAGTGGAAAACAGCCGTAACTTCGGCAACAAGCTTTGGAATGCGACCCGTTTCATTATGATGAATATGGAAGAAGAGCCCAAGGTATGCTCTTCCGATGAACTTACCGATGCGGATAAATGGATAATAAGCAAGGTCAATACTCTCGCAAAAGAAGTGACGGATAATCTTGACTCTTTTGAACTCGGTATAGCCGTACAGAAGGTGTATGACTTTATTTGGGATGAGTTCTGCGACTGGTATATAGAAATGGTGAAGCCTCGTCTTTACAATAAAGAAGACAGCACGAGAAATGCGGCTCTTTATACTTTAAAGACCGTTCTTACGGATGCGGTCAAGCTTCTTCATCCTTTTGAGCCTTTCATTACCGAGGAGATATTCACATCCATTCAGTCTGAAGAGGAAACGGTAATGCTTTCAAAATGGCCCGAATATTCACAGGAGAGAAACTTCCCGGAGGAGGAGAAGGCTATCGAGCTTATGAAGGAAGCCGTAAGAAGCGTAAGAGCCGTCAGAACGAATATGAACGTTCCTCCTTCAAAAAAGGCTAAGGTTTTTGTAACGAGTGAAGATGAAAACGTTAGAAGTATATTTGAAAGAGGCTCCGTATTCTTTGCTACCCTTGCTTACGCAAGCGAGGTCAAGGTGCAGACGGATAAGAACGGTATAGGTGATGATGTTGTGTCGGCAGTTATCCCGAAGGGCGTTATCTATATGCCTTTTGCCGAACTTGTGGATATAGCAAAGGAGAAAGACAGACTTCTCAAAGAAAAGAAGAAGCTTGAAGGAGAGGTCGAAAGAGTTGTGAAAAAGCTTTCCAACGAAGGATTTGTTTCCAAAGCACCCGAAAAGGTAATTGCAGAGGAAAGAGCCAAGCAGGAGAAGTATACTCAGATGCTTGCCGAAGTCGAAGGTCAGCTTTCAAGATTGGACGGAATAAAATAATGGCAGTTAACGAAAATAAAACAGAAGAAAAGACCTTGCCCGAGAATTCCGCCGAAAAGACGATAAGCACAGCCAAAGCCGTATTTATGAAAGATAAAACTCTTAAAGCGGGCGGCTACACTCTCACTAAAAAGCAAAAGTTTTTAAGGGAAATATTCGGCTGGGTCGAGACGATCGTTTTTGCGTACCTTTTTGCGCTCATCCTTACAAATTTTGTGGTGGTGAATGCACAGGTTCCTTCGGAATCCATGCAAAATACCATTATGAAGGGTGACAGGCTTTTTGCGGACAGAGTTTCGTTGTATTTTTCGGATCCCAAGCGTTTTGATATAGTGGTATTCAAATATCCCGACGATCCCACTCAAAAGACTCTTTATATAAAAAGGATCATAGGAATGCCGGGTGATAAGATCACCATTAAAAATAACGAGATCTATATAAATGACAGCGAGGAACCGCTTGATGATTCGTTCATCGCAGAACCTATGGTGACATTTGATGCGGAATACACCGTACCCGAGGGCTGCTACTTTATGATGGGCGACAACCGTAATAATTCGGCGGATTCGAGATTTTGGAAGGTACATACCTTTGTCAGAAGAGATCAGATACTTGGAAAGGCAGTTTTTAGATATTATCCCTTTGATAAAATGGGCAAAATAGAGTAATTGACAAGGGCTGTTTTCAGCCCTTGTTTTGTAAGGAAACGGGAGTTTCCAATGGTGCGATCATATGAGAAGATTTTTACTGTCGGTGGCTGTAAGCTTGCTTATGGGGATATCCGTGCAGGCAGCCACTATAATAAACGTGCCCATAGACGGCAGACCCGTAAGCAACGAATA
>CAMOYW010000154.1 GCA_946630405.1 uncultured Clostridia bacterium
ACGGTAGATTCGGGGAGCATTTGATATTCGGCTCGGAGATAAAGAGTTTTTTGGAATTTCCCGAATTTAAAAAAGAGGTAAATCCCGTAGCACTTGAAAATTATCTCACTTTTCAGTATTCCGTGCTCGATGAGACCTTTTTTAAGGGTGTGTTTAAGCTTAAACCCGGACATTATCTCACTTATGAAAACGGTGAGCTTATTACAAAGCGCTATTTTATGCCCAAGTTTGAGGAGGAAAAAGACACACTTCAAAATACTCTCAAAAAGGTGGAAAAGGCACTTGAAAACAGTATAGAAGCGCATAAAGTCAGCGATGTGGAGGTAGGCTCTTTTCTTTCAAGCGGTGTAGATTCAAGCTATGTTGCGGCGACTTTTAACGGTCAAAAGACCTTTACCGTGGGCTTTGATTATGAAAAATACAATGAGATAGGCTATGCGCAGGCTCTTACGGAGAAATTGCAGGCGGAGCGTAACGAGAATGACCCTATCGAGAATTTTTCAAAGGTCATCACCACAAAGGAATATTGGGACTCTTTGGGTAAGGTGCAGTATCACATGGATGAACCGCTTGCAGACCCTTCGGCGATCGCACTTTATTTTGTGAGTAAACTTGCCGCAAAGCATGTGAAAGTGGCAATGTCGGGAGAGGGAGCAGATGAATTTTTCGGAGGCTACAATATATACAGAGAGCCTATGGATCTTGCACCTACAAAGCTTATACCCTTGCCCGTCAGAAAGGCACTTGCAAATGTGACGGCAGCCATACCACTTCGCTTTAAGGGCAAAAACTACCTTCAAAGGGCAAGTCAATCTCTTGAAGAAAGATTTATAGGAAATGCCAAAATGTTTTCCGAAAAGGAAAGAGAAAGCATTTTAAAGGCACCTACGGGCAAGTTTGATCATAAGGACATCACAAAGCCTTATTATGACTTTACAAAAGACCTTGACGATGTGACGAGGATGCAGTATATAGACCTGAACCTTTGGTTGGTGGGCGATATATTGCTCAAAGCGGATAAAATGAGTATGGCAAATTCCCTTGAGGTAAGAGTTCCTTTCCTTGACAAGGTCGTGTTTGATGCCGCAAGGCATATACAGTCGGATTACAGGGTGAACAGAGAGGCTACCAAATACGCCTTTCGTATGGTGGCAAAAGATAAGCTGCCCGATGAGGTGGCAACAAAGAAAAAGCTTGGTTTCCCCGTGCCCATAAGAGTTTGGCTCAAGGAAGACAAATACTACAACATAGTTAAGGATGCTTTTGAGGGTGAAGCGGCTAAAAAGTATTTCAATACCGATAAAATAGTGGCATACCTTGACGAACATAAAAGCGGAAAGGCTGACAACAGCCGAAAGATATGGACCATATTTATGTTTTTGATATGGCATAAACAATTTTTTGAAAATGAGGTGGCTTAAATGGAAGGATGTATTTTTTGCGCACTTGCAAACGGCGAAATACCGACAAACACGGTATACGAAGATGAGGAATTCAGGGTAATACTTGATGCCAATCCCGCAAATATCGGGCACAGCCTTGTGCTTCCGAAGAAACATGGGGAGAATATTTTTGAACTCGATGCGCAAACCGTAGGCAAGGCACATGCGCTTGCAAAGAAGGTAGCGGAAGCACAGAAGAAGGTACTTAATTGTGACGGCGTGAATATCCTGCAAAATAACGGTGAGGCATCGGGTCAGACGGTCATGCACTATCATGTACACGTAATACCCAGATACAAAGGCGATAAGGTCGGCTTGGGAGCCTTCGGTCAGTGTGTGGAGCTTGACAAGGAAGAAACGCAAAAGTATCTTGAAAAGCTTTCAAAGGCAGTGAGCGAAAATGAGTAAGGCAGACAGAGCCGTAGCTCTCAAGGCGGAAATGAACTGCGCACAGGCTGTTTTGATGGCTTATGCCGAAGAACTGGGGATTGACGAAGGTACTCTCATGAGCCTCGGCAGAGGCCTCGGGCTCGGCATGGGTACGACCTACGGCACTTGCGGAGCGCTTTGTGCCGCAGAAATGACGGCAGGATTTTTGGGTATACGCTCAAAGGATATATTCGACCTGTTCAATAAAAAGTGCGGTTCCACCATTTGTCGGGAGCTAAAAGGTATAGACAGCGGCAATATGCTCTGCTCTTGCGATGAGTGCGTAAGAAGAGCGGTAGAGTCCGTGGAAGAATTGAGAGGATAAATAATAAGAAGGGGAGTGTAAAGAACTTGTTTTTTTACACTCCCCTTTTTGCTTTGAAATGCAGTTATGAATTTAAGAAGTAGGTTTTGTCAAATACGTTGATTTTAGACTGTTGATTTGCGGTTTTTATACTTGATACGGTTATAATATCTTCCGGGTCAAATTCTACCGTAATAAAAATAGGGGTAATATATTTTTTCTTCATACGAGACCTCCTGTCAATCATCGTTAGTGTCATTTCCGTGTTCGTTACCTCCCGCAACGGAGACCGTAACAAATTCAAATTTATTCGTATCCGGTGTATCGGTTTTTGTGCTGTCTTTTAATCTCACCGCAACAAAATAATTATCGGTATATGCACCGTTGTTCAATGCGGAAATATTCAGTTCGGAATCATCTCCGAATTTTATGGACTTGTACACTTCGGTTATACGTGTGCTTTCATTGGTTATTTCGCTTCCGTTTGAATTTATTTTTATATATTCGGTTTTTTCGGGGTCGCCCGTGAAAACATAAATTATATAAAGGTTTCCGTTATCGGCATTTGCCGTGCCGTAGGTATAGTAATAATTACCGCTTAAATGCTTGACCGTGGTTGCGGATGTCGGAACGGGTTCTACGGTAATGTTACATGTGGCGATTTTTGTCTTATCCGCATTACTTGTGGCTGATACTGTTGTGCTTCCTACTGCCACACCCTTTGCGTAAACGGTATTTGTAGATGTGGCGGTCGAGCCGACTTCGGAAGTACAATCTTCGTCGGAATATAATTTAACATTGTTGTTATCTGTACTCCAGATCAAGGTTGTATCGTTTGAATTATAAACGGATACTTGAATCATTACCTTATTTCCGAGAGTGATATTTTCCGAAGTAGTGTTAATGCCGATTGAAATATTGCCTCCGATACTGATTCCACCACCACCGGGAGTCGGAGTTATACCTCCACTCGGAGGAGCGGCATGTGTTTCGACGGTTGGATTTAATTTGCCGATTATAGGCACATTAGGTGCAACACCTAATAAAGCGGCTAAGGCTACCAAGCCAAACGCAAGCGGTTTTAAAACGGTGTTTAGAAAGTTTTTTCTCATATATGGATTCCTCCTTTGTTACTATTTTGGTAAACTTTCTGTTATTATACCGTTTGTTTTTTTTTTGTCAATTTCAAAACTTCGTTATGAATATTCGATTTTTTTTATAAGTTTGCAATTAATAATATGAAATATATTATGGAGGTTAAATACACTCAAAGGTTGATATATCCGATCGCTTTTTTCGCACATACTTTATAGATGACAAACCCTCCGAAAAGTGATAAAATGCTTTTGGAGGGTTTTTATGAAGGTTTTTAATTTTGGTTTATATATATTGCTTTTATTGCCGGTCTTATGTGTCGGCTGTGGGCAGAAGAAGGTTGAGCCCGTGGCGGAGAGTGTGCCTGCACAGAAGAGAACTCTGGAAGATTATAAGGACAAAAAAATAGGGGTGCTTAACGGAACATTGTACGACAGTAAACTGTACGATAAATTCCCGCATGCGAGCATATCTTATTTTAATTCCGTTGCCGATATGATAATGGCTCTTAAAACAAAAAAGATAGATGCCATTGCCACAGATGAGGCGAGTGCCATTAGTATCGGAAGATACGATCCGAAAATGATCTCCCTGAATGAAACGATAGATTACTTTGCAAATGCGTTTATTTTTTCAAAGGATGCGGACGGAGAGAAGCTGAGGGATGAATTTAACGAGTTTTGGGAGGAGTTTGCCAAAAGCGGTGAAGGACAGGAGCTTTATGATTTATGGCTGGAGGAAGAGCCGGAGACCGATGTACCTTACTATGATGACCTGCCGGGGGAGAACGGTACGCTTACAATGGCTGTGTGTGCCGAGTTCGAGCCGTATGTTTTTGTAAAGGATGGCAAAATTGTGGGCTACGAGATGGATGTGGCAACGGAGTTTTGCAGAAGTCGGGGTTATGCGCTCATAGTGAGCAATATGAATTTTGATGCCATGATGTCGGCTGTAAGCACATCA
>CAMOYW010000155.1 GCA_946630405.1 uncultured Clostridia bacterium
AATAAAAAACTGTATCAACGGATAGTCAAGACACACATAATATATTTACCACTCTAAATATCTTGTCATAATCCTTCGTCTTGAAATCTACTTTTTGTGTCAAATTCGTGTCAAACCCGACATTTTAACTCTTGAAACCATGAATTTATTCGGTGTTCTCTTATCTGTTTATTACCGAAAAAATAATTTACCATAAAGAGAGGACATAGTCAAGGCTTAAACCGTCATTCTTCGTAAAAAAACAATAAATTTCCTTTGACAAAAATATTGCAAATCGGCTTAAAATATGATACAATAAACCATTAATATTATTATTTGAAGCATACATTTCAAGGAGGCAATAAAATGGCGTTTTACTACAGTGAACCTTCCCATACGTTCAGTGAATATTTACTTGTGCCCGGTTATTCTTCGGCACAGTGCATACCCGATAACGTGTCTTTAAAGACACCCGTGGTAAAATATAAAAAGGGCGAAGAACCTTCACTTACTATGAATATTCCCCTCGTGTCGGCTATAATGCAGTCGGTTTCCGACGATAAAATGGCTATTGCTCTTGCTAAAGAGGGCGGTATTTCGTTTATTTACGGTTCTCAGTCCGTTGAAGCACAGGCTGAAATGGTAAAGCGTGTTAAAGCATATAAAGCGGGATTTGTAAAGAGCGATTCCAACATTCGTCCCGACCAAACTCTTGCGGACATACTTGAATTAAAAGAAAAAACAGGTCATTCCACAGTTGCCGTTACGGAAGACGGGACTGAAAACGGAAGGCTTTTGGGTATCGTAACAAGCAGAGATTACCGTATCAGCCGTATGAGCAGAGATACAAAAGTCTGCGAATTTATGACACCTATTGAGGATGTGATCTATGCTCCCGAGGGAACTACCCTTAAAGAAGCAAATAACATTATATGGGATAACAAGCTCAATGCGTTACCTATCGTTGACGATAACGGAAGACTTGTGTCCTATGTTTTCAGAAAAGACTACGACTCGCACAAGGAAAATCCCAATGAGCTTTTGGACAGCTCAAAGAGATATATCGTAGGTGCGGGTATAAATACCCGTGATTATGCGGAAAGAGTTCCGGCTCTTGTTGAAGCGGGTGCGGATGTGCTTTGCATCGATTCTTCGGAGGGATTTTCCGAGTGGCAAAAGCTTACTATAGATTGGATAAGAGAGCATTACGGCGACAGCGTTAAGGTAGGCGCGGGTAATGTCGTGGATAAAGACGGTTTCAGATTTCTTGCGGAAAGCGGTGCCGATTTTGTAAAAATCGGTATCGGAGGCGGCTCTATATGTATCACAAGAGAGACGAAGGGTATAGGCAGAGGTCAGGCTACAGCCGTTATAGATGTTGCAAAAGCAAGAGATGAATATTTTGAAGAGACGGGTATATATGTACCTATTTGCGCAGACGGCGGTATAGTTCACGACTATCACATCACCCTTGCTCTTGCTATGGGTTGTGACTTCTGTATGCTTGGAAGATATTTCTCAAGATTTGAGGAGAGCCCCACAAATAAAGTGCTTGTAAACGGTAATTTTATGAAGGAATATTGGGGTGAAGGTTCCGCAAGAGCAAGGAACTGGCAGCGCTACGACCTTGGCGGAGCAAGAAAGCTCAGCTTTGAAGAAGGCGTTGATTCTTATGTTCCTTATGCGGGATATTTGCACGACAATCTTGCCGTAACTCTTGCAAAGGTAAAGCATACAATGTGTAACTGCGGCGCACTCAGCATAACCGAGCTTCAGGAAAAGGCTAAGATAACTCTCGTTTCTTCCGTAAGTATCGTTGAAGGCGGTGCTCATGACGTTGTATTGAAGGATCAAAGTGCCATTTCTAACAAGTAAGCATCCGTTTTATTCGGCTAACGACTATTATAGAGAAACTTTCGGCAGAAAGCTTGTACGACTTTCCTTTGACGGAGGTTTTACCTGTCCGAACAGGGACGGTACACTGTCAAAGGAAGGCTGTGTATTTTGTTCGGAGGCGGGTTCGGGTGACTTTGCATCAAGCAGAGTGAAAAGCATTGAAGAGCAATATGCGGATCAGATAGAATTAATATCGGATAAATGGAAAGATTGTGGCTATATAGCGTATCTTCAAGCGTATACCAATACTTATGCACCCGTAGAGTGCCTCAGAAAGCTTTATTTTTCCCTTGCAAAACTTCCGAATGTTTACGCAATTGCCATAGCTACAAGACCCGATTGCCTTGAAAGCGATAAAATTGCGCTTTTAAGTGAGCTTAATAAAGCAATACCCGTAATAGTTGAACTCGGACTTCAAACATCCGATGAAAAAACAGCCGTACTTATAAATAGATGCTATACAAATGAAGTTTACGAAAAAGCCGTTTTCGATTTGAAGAATATCGGTGTTCATGTAATTACTCACTTGATAGTCGGACTTCCCTTTGAAAGCTTTGATACGATGTGTCAAAGTCTTGATTACGCGGTCAAATGCGGTACAAACGGAGTGAAGCTTCAGCTTTTACATGTGCTTAAGGGTACTAAGCTTTCAAAAATGTACGAGGAAGGGATTTTTGAAGTACTTTCATTTGAAGAATATATTACAATAATAACAGAACTTATCAAAAATCTTCCGCCCGATATAGTTGTTCACAGGATAACGGGGGACGGTAACAGAGATAAGCTTGTAGCGCCTCTTTGGAGCAGAGATAAAAGAAAGGTATTAAATACAGTGCATAAGACCTTTGCAATGCAGGGGACTTATCAGGGAGTAAATAAGGGGGTATGACCTTAATGAAATTTAAAAAGGCTGTTTCTTTGTTTGCAATCATGGGGCTTTGTATGGGCTCATGCTTTGGTGCGGGGGTCGTTCCCGTATTTGCTCAAAGCGATTTTATGGCGGATAAAGAATATAACGACGGGGATCTGATTTTTGAAAATGAATATGCAAGCGTTTACGCTGCTCAGAAACTTACGTCAAAAGCAAATCCCGACCCTGTTACCGTTGGTGACAGAGTGTATACAAGCAGGATAAATACATCGGGGGCAAATACAGCTCTTACCATATTGGACGGTACATCGGGTAAATACAGACTTGCTTATAAGATCGTTGCCAAGACGGATTGTAAGGTGACGGCTGATATAATGAGCGGTAAGTACCACTGTATAGTTCTTTCCGATTCTGTTGTTGTAGGCACTGCCGATAAGGACGGAGAGGGAAGTTGTCACCTTATATCGGGAGATAATGCTACCACTTCGCTTTTTGGTGAGCTTAAAGCGGGACAGACCGCTTTCGTGGCTGCACAGGGCACAAATGACGGATTTTTGGGGATAAGCATAGATAAACCTTCCGTTAAGGTTGATGTTGCAACCAAACTTAAACTTAACGGAGCTTCTTTCACTCCCGATAAGGTACTTGTTTCGGGTAGTGGGTACGACGGAAATGCTATAATCGAATTTGATAAAGTAAGCTTTAAGGGTTTAAGCTCTTATAAATACTCTGTTACCGCCGTACACGATAATATCGTATACGAAGGTCATATCGAGGTCGCCGAGGACGGTACCGCAAGCAATGAGTGTGAATTGACACCCATAGCGGCTCCCGTTTCCGTCACGGTTAAAAACGGCTCCGATGTTTGTGCAAATACACCCGTTACCTTGTCAAGAGCGGAAGGAACTCAGCCCATTAGATTTACGGGTGTGACAGACGGTAACGGTAAAGTCAGCTTTGAGAGCCTTAATTTTAATGATTATTTACTTGAGGTAGACGGCTGTAAACCGCAGAATGTTGTTATTAATTCCGATAATATAGATGTATCTTTCGATGTTCAAAAAAGAGAACTTCCCAAAGCGCCCGTGGATTCGGGAAGGGAAGGGTATCTTTATGTAGGATATGCGGATGCTAAAAACTACAATGGAAAGCAGTATTTTTCGCTTCAAGCGGCTGTGAATGACGCTAAAAGCGGAGATACCATAGTACTTGCTCCCGGGCTTTACCATGAGCAGGTCAACATAGATAAATCGTTATCTATAATCGGAGATGTTGTGTCGGAAAGCTATGAAGGATACAATATCCCCGTCATTAATTACAATCAAAACGAAATGTGCGCAGATGCTGTCGGTTTCCACGGCGATACGGTTATGATCTCCGCCACCGATGCAAATGTGGTCCTTCGTAATTTGAGAATAGAAAACGATGCTGAATCAACTCTCGATTGTACACAGAATGCGACCGCTCTTTCGACTTGTGCAAGCG
>CAMOYW010000156.1 GCA_946630405.1 uncultured Clostridia bacterium
TTAAGTGCGAATATGCTGTCGAGCAGGGCGTAATACTCTGAAGCTGACATATTTCTTGAACCCAAAGTGCCCGAATCATACTTTTCTTTAAATGTATTATAGGTATTAACATCATCGGCTGAGAGATATTTCAACCTCTTTATAAGAGGGAGTGATTCGTCAAGCGGTGCTCCGTTTACATAGTCGGTATATCCCGTGTGAAGCCTCGGTGTGCCGTTTTGCCAGCACATACAGTTAATGTATTCATTCTTCCATGTTCTGTTGGGGTTTTTACCTGCGGAGTTGTCATAGTCATAACTATCCCAACCGTCGTCTCCGTTATCCCATGCAAAGCAGTTTATAAAAGTGTTTTTGGTCGTATCGTAGTCCGTTGAGGAGGTAGGACCCGCTCCGAGCTTTACTGCGAATCCGTCAGCATTTCCCGCTCTGGTATATACATCGCAGTTTCTGTAACTCAATACATTTTTTACCGTATTATTGTATGCGCCGCCAGAGATCTGGACACCGCTGTCGTTATTGTATCTTACGATACAGTTTTCTACGGTGTTGTTTACGACTCCGCTTCCTTTTATCTGTATTCCGTTATCGTGGGCGTTTTCTATAATAAGATTTTTAATTGTATTGTTTTTGGAACCGCTTCTGAGAGAAATGCCCGCATCGTCATCGGAAGAACCTGTCTGTGTTATATCTTTTCCCGTTCCTTTCATATCGGTAAAATCAAGCGTGGGTAATTCCCCGCTTTCATTCGGTACGCCGACGATGGATACATTGGATAATCCGCTCAGTTTGATGTGGTCATCACATTTAATATCACCCATAATGTATATATTGGTATTTGATTTTAAGTTATCCGTTATATCTTTATAGGTAGATACCTCTATACCGTCCGATGTGTCGATAGTGGGATTAATGATAGTACTGTTGTCGCTGAATTTATTATTCAGTACCCATACAGCGTCCGAAAGATCGATGCTGCCGCCTGTGGGATTTGCCGAGAGAAGCTGCAATTCATCCGTAAGTTCCGAAAAGCCGTTTACATGTTTTAAGATCATTGCCGCATCTTTTTCGGTTATAAAGTTATCTTTATCTACATCTCCGTATACAACATCGGGATATGTTACGGAAAGAGAATAAATATAGATCCCCTTACTCTGTGAATATATATAAAGATCGGAAGCCTGACCGTTATAGTTGAAGGTACCCGATGATTGAGTCGCTTTTGCCGTGACACCCGTTGCGACTTCACTTTTTTTATCATCAACAAGTAAAAGTGTTCTTTCGTCGGTCCCCGTTGACTGGCTTGAGACCGAGATAGTACATTTACCCGTAACGGAAAGTTTTACACATCTGTAATCCGTTGAACCCGCTCCCTTTAGATTTAACTTTGTGCCGTCAAAAGCGATGGGCTTTTCTGTTGTGGCTTTAAAGGTCAAGCCGTTGTATTCGATATTATTCATAACAGAATCGTTAGCGGCAACATCCGACATATTCCATAAAGTACTGTCGGTTATCGTTGCGGCGAATACCGACGCAAGAGAATTGATCGTCAGTATAAGTGCTAAAAGTATATGTTTTGCTTTCATAATAAATCCCTTTTTATCTTTCTTTTCCAAACATTAAATTTATATAAAATATACAGTATTGCGGCAGAGAGTGCATTACTTACCACTACGGAATACCACACGCTTTTTTCCTGCATGCCCAAAAATCTTGAACATACAAACAGGGTCGCAAAGCGGAAGCCCCAGAGCCTTACAACGTCCACAGCCATTGTCACAACTGTATTTGCAGACCCGTTGAATATTGCCTTTGTGGTGTCGTACACGCCGTTTGTAAAGCACCAGAACGCCATTATCGAAAGGAAGTCTATCGCCATGGGGATAACGTTTTCATCCTTTGAAAAGACCCTCACAACAGCTTCGGCTACAAAATGCCTTGAAAATATAAAGCCTGCCGCCGCAAGGAAGATGACACACATTATCCTTGCTCTTTTGTACGCTTTTTCCGCTCTGTCTACCTGCTTTGCGCCGATGTTCTGGCTTACTATGGTGGTGCAGGCGTTTCCCATGGCGGACGAGGGTAGGGTGATGATAGCGTTGAGCTTGTTGCCAATGCCGTATGCAGCCATTGCGGACGGTCCGTACACGTAGACGTTTTTGGTCATCAGCAGAAAGCCGAACTGCATGGTCGAGCCGCCTATCGCCGTGGGTAGCCCGATTTTAAGTATACGCTCTATCTTGCGCTTATCGAACCTGAAATTTTTCAGGTTTATACCTATGTCCTCTTTTTTGTATCGCATGATGTACACGGCTATTGCCGCACAGGGTATCTTTGCCGCCGCCGTCGCAAGTGCCGCTCCCAATATGCCCATTTTAAGCACGATCATAAGAAGAGGGTCGAGGACGATGTTAAGAAGCACACCGAGCATATTAAGCTTCATAGGAGCTACCGTGTTGCCCTGAGACTGGCTTATCGCCGCAAATGTGTTTATGCTCATCAAAAACGGTAGGTCGCACAGCACCACACGAATATAGGTTATAGCACCGTTTCTGACCTCTCCGTCCGCTTTTAGCCAATCTACGATATTCGGAGCAAATATTATACCCAAAGCACCGCACACCAGAGAAAGGAGCAGAGCAAAGACAAAGAGCTGATTTGCCATATCGGATGCGCCCTTTTTGTCCCTTGCGCCTATGTAGCCCGCAAGCAGTATGGAGCCTGCCGTGGTAAGTCCCATACCGAAGTTTATGATGATGTTTTGAAGGGGCGTGATGAGTGAAATGCTTGCAAGTTCATTCGTGCCGAGCTTACCGAGCCAGTAGGTGTCGGTAAGGTTGTACATGGTTTGTATGAAGCTGTTCGCCACAAGCGGTATCGCAAGCGAAAGTATAGCATCCGTGAGGTTTCCCGAAAGTATCTTCTCGGTGTTTTTAGCCGCAAAGGATCTTTTCATACTATTCCACCCAGGTCACGTTGTAGTTTTTTTCGGTTATCAACCCGATATTTTTTATCTGATTTTCGATTATGGCTTTAGCCTGCTCGACAGCTTGATTTTTAAGCGGGGAATTTGATTTGGCGCTTTCTTCCATTTTAGCATCGGCTTCTTCTATCGCTTTTTTCCAATCTTTATCTTTTATCGGGTTTTTTATAAGTCCAGTATCCCTGTTTTCGACCGAACGGGTAAGGTCAAAAGAATCGGGATTACAGTTTATCATCGGTTCGGGTAGCTTTATCTTTACATTAAGACCGTTCTCTTCTATTTCTATCTTGCTTGTATCAAAGCTAAATGTTGCTTTTCCCGTATATTCTATGTAAAATTTACGTTGTATCTGACCTGCATTTATCAATCCGTCTCCGGGGTCTTTAGTTCCCTTTGCCACATTATGATAGTAACATTCAAGAGTAGTCAGTTCACCCGATTTTACGATACCAGACAGGTTAAGCTCTTCTTTTATGTTTTGAGGAGAGGAACAGGAACAGAGAAGAAGCAGGCAAAGCGAAGATAAGTATTTAAGTAGTGGTCTCTTCATTTTCGCTCACCTCCGCATCAAAAACGATCTGTATATCGTAATCTTTTATCCTGCCGTCTTTTTTCCATGGCTCTATCCATTTTGTAATGATATTTCGAGCATTTTCTTCCGCATTTTCCCTAAGAGCGGTATCGGAGTTTACTCTTTTTTTCAGATCGCTTTTTGCAAGATCAAGAGCCTTGTCCTTTTCGTATATGTTTTCGTATTTTTTTTCCAGATAGATAAAGTCCAGACTGCTTCCCGATACCTCTGGATCAAATATTTCGATTTGAGGAACATGGATCTTTATTATCTTGTTTTCGTCATCCCGTTCTATACTGATGCCGTTAACGTCTTTGATACCCGCTCTGACCGTACCCTCGTAATATACATGGTACATCGGTGCGCCCGATTCGGGCTCATAGTTGGTCGCATACCCGTTATATATAAGTTTGGCTGTGGTAAGCTTGCTCGTTTTGACGGCTTTTTCAAGTTGTGATACGGCTTCGATAACAGCTTCTTTCTCGTTGTAAAAGAGATTAGCGATATTCTTTTTGAACTTGTCAAACGAACCGTTGTTGAACCCGAAATACACTACGCTCATAAGCAATAATACAACGACTAATAGTATGCCTATTACCTTGTATTCAAACCGCATCCCTTTTAACAGCCTTTTAATGATGCCGCTTTTTTTCTTTTTC
>CAMOYW010000157.1 GCA_946630405.1 uncultured Clostridia bacterium
CATATTAAAACCTCAAAAGAGGGTGTGAAAAACACGCTTTTCGCACCCCCTTGTTTTAAGGAACCGCTGATTTAATTAATCAGCGTTTCCTTAACATCTTTCCTTTATAGTTTCCATAATGTAGTCCGCAAGCTCTGCGCCCGTGCAACCGTCATCTCTACCCGTAATTTGTATTCTCTTTTCGGTTTGAGTACAAATGTCAAGAGCCTTGTCAAGCTTAGCGGCTTTGTCCGCATATCCGATATGTGCAAGAAGCATACTTGCAGCTCTTATAATGGAGCAAGGGTCGGCATACTGCTCTCTGTGCTCTTCCACCATTCTGGGTGCGGAGCCGTGGATAGCTTCAAACATGGCATATTTCTTACCCATGTTGATACTTCCTGCAGTACCTACACCGCCCTGGAACTCGGCAGCCTCATCGGTGATGATATCTCCGTAAAGGTTGGGAAGAACAACGACCTTAAAGTCTCTTCTTCTCTTTTCGTCGATAAGCTTGGCGGTCATTATATCTATGTACCAGTCGTCTGTCTCGATGTCGGGATATTCTTTTGCTATTTCTTTGAAAGTGTTAAGGAACTTACCGTCCGTTGTCTTTATGATGTTAGCCTTTGTAACGCAGGTCACTTTACCCTTGTTGTTGTTTTTGGCATATTCAAATGCGGCACGAATGATCCTCTCCGTTCCGTCTGTGGTAGCTACCACGAAGTCAAACGCAAGATCGTCATCTACGGTGATACCCTTTGAACCGAGTGTGTAACCGCCCTCGGTGTTTTCTCTGTAGAATGTCCAGTCTATACCTTCATCGGGTATTCTTACGGGGCGAACGTTTGCAAAAAGGTCAAGTTCCTTACGCATGGCAACGTTTGCGGACTCGATATTTACCTTGTCGCCCGCTCTCGGAGTGGTGGTAGGTCCTTTAAGGATAACGGGGCACTCCTTTATCTGTGCAAGCACATCATCGGGAATAGCCTTACCCGCCTTAACTCTGTTCTCAATGGTAAGACCGTCTATGACCTTAAATTCCACCTTACCGTTTTTAACTTCATCGGCAAGCAAAAATTCAAGTATTCTTTGAGCCTCGTGAGTGATAGCGGGACCTATACCGTCACCGCCGCAAATTCCTATTTTGATAACGGGAAGCTTGGTAAAGTCGATAAAGTCCTTATCTTCCTTCATCTTCTCTACTCTTGCAAGCTGTTCTTCAACAAGCTTGCCGAACTTCTCCATTGCAATTTGTACCTTTTCGTTTGTCATTGTTCGATATCCTCCTCGACGGTCTCGGTGGTCTCCGTTCCGCCGTTATATTTTTCCATTTCGATATTTACAAGCTTTGCAAGCTCTTTATCGCTTATTGCGGTAACTCTTCCGTCTTCGTACTGCTTGTCGACCCATTCCTTGATCTTAAGAACAACGGGATGATGCTTGTCAAGCTGATTTTCCTTGGACAAATGGTAGTAGCCGTTTATCCAGTGTGCTACACCCGCAAGTCCGCTCGTCTTGCTTACAGCCACCTTTACGGGACGGTTGAGCAAAAGCTCGGTATTGAAAATGTTGTATATCTCTTCGTTTTTAAGTATACCGTCTGCATGTATACCCGCTCTTGTGGTGTTAAAATTCTCGCCCACAAAAGGAGTCATTGGCGGTATATTGTAACCCATTTCCTTTTCAAAATACTCGGCAAGCTCGGTTATAACGGTAGTGTCCATACCGTCAAGCGTACCTCTTAACTGAGCATACTCCATGACCATGGCTTCAAGAGGGGTGTTACCCGTCCTCTCGCCTATACCGAAGAGCGAGCAGTTCACGCCGCAGCAGCCGTAAAGCCACGCTGTGGAAGCATTTATAACGGAACGATAGAAATCGTTGTGTCCGTGCCATTCAAGAAGCTCCTGAGGCACTCCCGCATGGTGGTGAAGACCGTAGATTATACCCTGCACGGATCTCGGAAGAACAGTACCGGGGAAGGTAACTCCATAGCCCATGGTATCGCACGCTCTTATTTTAATGGGCATACCCGTTTCTTCCGACAGCTTCATAAGCTTGCTTGCAAAAGGGACCACAAAGCCGTAAAAGTCGGCTCTTGTGATATCCTCAAAATGACATCTCGGTCTTATACCGAATTCTATACACTCTCTGATGATAGAAAGATAATGCTCTATTATCTCGGAGCGCTTCATGTTCATTTTGTAGAATATATGGTAATCGGAGCAGGATACAAGTATACCCGTTTCTTTTATACCGATGCTCTTTACAAGCTCAAAATCCTTTTTGTTGGCTCTTATCCATGTAGTGACCTCGGGCGCTCTGTAATCCTGCTCAAGGCACTTGTACACAGCCTCCTGATCCTTTTTGGAATAAACGAAAAATTCACTTTGCTTTATCAAGCCGTTCGGTCCGCCGAGCCTGTGGAGCTGCTTGTATATGTGAAGTATCTGCTCGGAAGTATAAGGCTCTCTGGACTGTTGTCCGTCACGAAAAGTAGTATCGGTGATCCAAATCTTTTCGGGCATATCTATCGGCACGATCCTATGGTTGAATGCTATCTTGGGCACCTCGTCATAGCTGTACAGATTATCGTAAAGATTGGGTTTATCAACATCTTGAAGAGGGTACTCGGTTTCTCTTCTTTCGATTAAGTTTGATTTGGTATTATATAAAAACAATAAACTACCCCCTTTTTCATATATTTCTGCTTATATTCCATTATATAATAATATATTTAAGGGAATTTGTCAACCGTTTGTAAATACCTAAGGAAACACTGATTTTTTCACCCTTTAATCAGTGTTCCCCTAATATTATATCGGAAAGCACTATTTTACTTATACTTTCCCTTAATTTCCCTCATCTATCCATTTGAGTATATCATTATAAAGCTTGTTATGGGTCTTTTTTAAATTCATGGGTCTGAAATCATTGTCGACAAAGCAATGGTCGCTTGAACCCGTTACGAAAATGTCGCCCGTGGCTTTATCTCTCACAATATATTCAAACCTCATTTTGATACCATTAAAAAACACGGTCTTAGCCTCTACTATGGCGATCTCTCCGTATTGAGCGCCTCTTTTATACTTGCAGTCAACGGATATCACGGGCATCATTATACCCATATCTTCCATATCCTTGTAGCTAAGCCCAAGGCTTCGCATTTGAAAGGTTCTCGCCTCTTCAAACCAGCGAAGATAATTTCCGTGCCAGACAACGCCCATTTTATCGGTCTCGTAATACTCGACCCTTCTTTCATAATACGTCATAAGTTATCACTCCGCCTCCGACACAATATCCGCCTTCATCGTAAAATACAGCCGCCTGTCCCGCTGTGGGTGCTCTCTGCGGCTCTTCAAACACAGCCAAAACGCCCTCGCCTCTCTTCTCAAGCTTGCACCTGCTTGCATTTTGAGAATACCTGAGCTTACCGTAAAGCACCATATCAGGTTCTATCGTTTCATAAGCCATGTAATTAAAATCCTTGACGAATATTTCGGATCTGAAAAGCTCCTCATCCGAACCCAAAACGACTTCGTTCGTCTGCGCTCTAAGCTCCAAAACGTATGCGGGAACGCCGAGTGCGATCCCCAAGCCTTTTCTTTGACCTATGGTATACCTTATCAAACCCTTGTGTCTTCCGAGAACATTTCCCTTAGTGTCCACAAAATTACCCTCTTCGGGTATGTACCCGCTGTTTTGAGTGATATAAGAGGCATAATCTCCGTCTGGCACAAAACATATATCCTGGCTGTCGGGTTTATTCGCCACCTTAAGCCCTATTTCTTCCGCTATTTTGCGTATCTCGGGTTTATCGTACTCACCCACAGGCATAAGCGTGTGCGAAAGCTGAAACTGCGTAAGGCTGTAAAGGGCGTAAGTCTGATCTTTGGTGGCTGTATTTGCTGTTTTAAGGGTATATCTGTCGGTCACGGGGTGTTTTACCACCTTTGCGTAATGACCCGTTGCTATACACTCAGCTCCGATCTCAAGCGCCTTTGAAAGCATAGATTCCCACTTTACATACTTGTTGCAGGCAATGCAGGGATTTGGCGTTTCTCCTTTGATATATGACTCTACAAAATAATCTATGACGCTTTTTTTAAATTCATTTCTGAAATTAAGAACATAATGAGGGATCCCGAGACTTGAAGCTACGGCTTTTGCATCATTAACGGCGGAAATACCGCAGCAGCTCCCGTCACATTCG
>CAMOYW010000158.1 GCA_946630405.1 uncultured Clostridia bacterium
CCGCCACATCCGCCTTATCAGCAAAAAGCGCCTTTCCTCTGCCCTCGTAGTGTGTACTTTCAAATATTTTAAGAGGAACGGCGGGAAGAACGGGCACATCAAGCAAAATATCTTGAAGCCCCCTCGTTTCTTCCAAATGATCCGTGTCCGTCTGTCTGCCGTTGGGGTCGAAAAGCCTGTAATATACAGCTCCTTTTGTATATATTTCTTTTAGAATGTAGATATATCCGTTATGCGGCACTTCGCTTGTGAAGACTATCTCTCTGAGCCGACCTCTTTTATAATTGAATTCGGCATTTTCGCCCGACACTGCCTCTATTATGGGCAAGGAAGATATCTCCCTGTCAAGGCTCAGCTTAAACACGCTGTCTCCGCACATAAGCGCCTGCCGTACCGCCTGTTCGCAACAAAGGCGCACATCATTCTCACGCTCAAGCCTTTCCCAAAGAACGCTCGGCTTATCGGCAACAACGGCATTAATGTCCGTTGCGGCAATATCGGCATACCTGTCTATTACCGCCGCCACATAGCCAAGATGCAGTTTTCTGCCTTTTCCTCCCGCCCAAAAGCTTTTTTGCATATCGGGAAGTGAAGAATACAAGCCCGTAAGAGCGGTATATCCGCCCTCGTAAAGTATACGCCCTGTTTTCGCACATTCCTTGAATGTCAACGCAAAGGGAGCGAATATGTTTTCCATTAAATACCTCCGTAATATTTCTGCACGGTCTCAGCCACTCCGCTCAACGCATCGGGTGCATCATCGTGCGCATTTTTCCCTATTCTGTTGTAGGACGATACCGCCCCGTAAAATTCATGCCATCTGCTCTGCCACCCTTTCGGGAAAAGCACTCTGCCGTTTACCCAAGCCGAATTTACAAGGATCCTTGTGGCTTTGCCGGCACTTTGGTGAAAAGTGGTTATATGCGTACAGCCCTTCAATCTGCCCTTTACCGCACGGGCAAACCCTCTGCCGCCGTTGTTGCTTTCTATCCTCGCTCTAACCACCTTAAAACTGTCAAAGCTCTCTGCCACAAGCTTCTCCGTTATCTCCATGCTTTCTCTTGTGTACAGTACGTCAAGCACGTAGGCATAGCCGCCGCTGTAAGTAAAGATGATAGAGCAAAGGTAGTCACTGCCCGTGTCTGCGGTATCCGTATAGGAAAGCACCTCTCCTTGCGGTACCTCATCATATTCCCCGAAATCACTGTAAAGCCTGCCTTTTATGTCCATAGGCTCCTGATCATAATTGGCGGAGACGATCTCGGGCGATGTGAGCCTTATCCTTTCTTCATAGGCGGAGCGTGAAAGTATATCCTCGCAAAGCATTTTTCCGTTATCAAGTGCTTTGTATCTCAGCACGCAAAGCTTTTCGGAAGTGAATTCCTTTTCTATCCTGCCTGCAAGGTCGCCGTTTGCCCACCTCGTCATTATCACTATTACTTTTGCCGTGGGAGCAAACTCCTCTCCGCCGTCTTCAAGCCTTGAAAGCATGGTATCCGTGAACCATCTCCACTGCGCTTCAAGTGCCCCCTCGTTCATCGCCTCTTCGGCAGAGCGGATTATATCGTCTATTATGATGATATTTGCTCCAAATCCCGTGGCGCTTCCTTTCGGGCTTGTGGCAAGGTAGCTCACGCTCTCTCCTTTGATGCTCCACATACCCGAACTTCCGCCTTTGATACTCACCCCGGGGAATACATCGGAAAAGACGGAGCTGCCGCCGACACGCTTTTCTGCCAACGCATCCCTTACCGACCTTGAAAACATGGTTGAAAGCGTTTCGTTGTAGCTTGCCGTCATTATTTTCAGCCCCTTGTCTCTGCCCAAAAGGTACTCGCACATCAGGCAAGCCGTCCTGCTCTTGCCGTGGCGGGGCGGCATATTTATAAGCATGACCCTTTTATCGGATTTTATGAATCTTTCCGCCTTCTCGCAAAGCTCTCTTAAATATTGCCGCTCGGGTTTGTAAAAATCGGGTGCTCTGAGCCTGCAATAGTAGTACAAACTCCGCCTTGCAAGCTCCCTTTTCGCTTCCTCAGTTTTCATATCCCGCAAGCTTTTCCAGCTCCTTTGTGTCAAGATCTTCAAAGGGACGTTCCCTTATCTCCTCCTTCTCTTCGTTACTTTCCAAAAGCCTGGCAAGGTCCTTTATTTGTGTGGCACTGAGTGCGGCGGGATCTATACTGTCAAGCCCCTCGTTCACTATCCTTTTCAACTTTTCAAGTATTTTTTTATCCATAAGCTCCTCCTTTTATCAGCCCATAATTATTCAATCCCGTTACGTATAAAACGTTGCCAACTTTTTCGGACTCCCTTTTAACTGTTTGCATTTCCCCCAAACCTATGATAAAATAAACCAAAATACATCACCGGGAGGGGATAACATGACAGAAAAAGAGCAAAAGAAAGCCGCGAAGGAATTTGCCTGTCGCTGGGCAGGTAGGGGCGACGAGAAGCAGGAAACACAGCTTTTCTGGATAGATTTGCTTCAAAATGTACTCGGGGCAGACGACCCGACCTCGCTCATAAGCTTTGAAAAGCCCGTCGTTGTGGAGAAGAACACGAAATTTATCGACGGCTACATCCCCTCTACAAAGGTGCTGATAGAGCAAAAGGGTTCGCATATCAAGCTCAATAAGACCGCCGTGCAGTCCGACGGCGAAAAGCTCACCCCCTACGGTCAGGCATTTCGCTATAACAATTACCTGCCCTATGAAGAGAGGGCAAGGTGGATAATAGTATCGAACTTTGAGCATATCCTCATCTACAACATGAACAAACCTAACGCCGAGCCGGACGAGATAGAGCTTAAGGACCTGCCCGACAGGGTCTATCAGCTTGCCTTCCTGACGGAGCAAAAGTCCGAGCTTTTGAAAAAGGAAGAGCGTATCTCCATAGATGCCGGCAACCTTGTGGGCAAACTTTACGATGCCCTCATAAAGCAGTACAAAGACCCCGAAAGCCCCGAAACGCTAAAGAGCCTGAATATGCTCTGCGTTCGCCTCGTTTTTTGCCTTTATGCGGAAGATGCGGACATATTCGGCAAGCACGAGATGTTCGGGCAATATTTAAAGCAATTTCAGATCAAAGATGTGCGAAAAGCGCTTATCGACCTTTTTAAGGTGCTTGACACAAAGCCCGAAGACCGTGACCCCTACATGGACGACGACCTTGCCGCCTTTCCCTATGTAAACGGCGGCTTGTTTGCCGATGAAAACATAGAGATACCTCGCTTTAATGAAGAGATAGTAGACCTTCTTGTGAACAAGGCAAGTGCAAGCTTTAACTGGGCGGAGATAAGCCCCACCATATTCGGAGCGGTGTTTGAGTCCACTCTCAACCCCAACACAAGACGCACGGGCGGGATGCACTACACCTCCATAGAGAATATACACAAGGTCATAGATCCTCTGTTTCTAAACGATTTAAAAACAGAGCTTGAAGAGATAAAAGCAATTAAGACCGTTAAAATAAGAGAAAACAAGCTTCGCCTTTTCAAAAAAGAGCTTTCGGAGCTTGTGTTTTTGGACCCCGCCTGCGGCAGCGGAAACTTTTTAACGGAAACTTATTTGAGCCTGCGCCGTCTTGAAAACGAGGCGCTTAGAACGTATTATTCCGACCAAATGGTGATAGGACTTGAATACCTTGACCCGATAGATGTGGATATATCTCAATTTTACGGCATAGAGATAAACGACTTTGCCGTAACGGTGGCACGCACCGCCCTCTGGATAGCCGAAAATCAGATGATGAGAGAAACGGAAGAGATAGTCCACCAAGACCTCGACTTCCTCCCCCTCAAAACCTCCGCCCATATCGTGGAAGGCAACGCTTTAAGGATAGACTGGGAAGATGTAGTGCCGAAGGATAGGCTTAGGTATATAATGGGAAATCCGCCGTTTGTGGGCTATTCTCTACAAAGTAAAGAACAAAAAAATGATATTTTAAGTATATATATAGATGAAAAGGGCAAACCATATAAAACCGCCGGGAAAATTGACTATGTTGCAGGTTGGTATTTTAAAGCTGCACAATTAATGAAAAATACAGAAATCAAAACTGCATTTGTTTCTACAAATTCTATTACACAAGGCGAACAGGTTTACGGAGTTTGGAAACCTTTGTACAATAGATTTGGTATTCATATTGATTTTGCTTATCGTACTTTCCGTTGGGATAGTGAAGCAAGTTTA
>CAMOYW010000159.1 GCA_946630405.1 uncultured Clostridia bacterium
GGTATATATAAATAGGTCTTGACACCGTCGGCATATGGTGCATGGAAACAGCCGGGGCTCAAAAACATAACGGTATAATCGAGTGAAGAATATGAGCAATTTGACAAAAGATCGGGGGCATTTGAATATGTCTGTGAAATGTCGCACACCTCTACCGATACTCTTCCGTCTATCCCGTCATCGGTCACACCGATCTTTGTGATACCTTCAAGCTGCTTTTTCATCGCAGGCAATTCATCCGAATCAAATAAAACATTTGCGATGAATATCAACCCCGATCTTAAGTAACGGACATTATATCCTTTTTCGGCAATAAAACGCTCTTCGGTAAAATATTTTCGGATATAGTCGGAACATTTTGATACACTATTTTTAAGTATGTCGGCACTTGCGAGAAGTCCGATATACCCGTCGGGATGAGCAAATCCGACTCTGACCTTTGACATATCAATATCGGTGTATTCGGTTTTAATTATCTTGCTTAACATCAGATACGGAATGTCAAGCTCGTCAAAGGGCACATCATATTTGTAGCCCAAAGATTTGTTTATGCCATCGGCAAAAGCAACTTTTCCGAGCGTTGTTATTTTTATCACATACACTTCTTTCACCTCATTTCATAAGGGTATCTCTAAAACCTCTTTAAAGCAGAACCGAAGGATCTTTCTCAAACGAGGCAAAGGCTCGAAAGCAAAAAACTTTAACAACGGATACGAAAAATCATCAAGTTATGCAAAAAATGAATTTTTAGAGGTGCCCTAAAGAACAAAATCGGATATTTCCGCCGCATCTGTCCATAGCGAGTGAATTTGTTTTTCTTCATCGGTGTAAAGGGGTTCACCTAAAAGCTTTATCAGATCGATACCCTGTTTTCGACATTCTTCTATCCAACGGCGAAATTCCATGCGTCCCATGGCAAAAGACTGCCCTATGATCTGCTTTGTTTTGCTGTCGAGGTGTGCATTGTTAAGTCTTTGCACACGCTCGATCAGTTTTTTGTAAGAATACGGTCGACCTTCGGCGGTTTTGTCAAGAGAGTAAGGGCGCATCGTCAGATCTATATGTTCACGAGTCATGTAAAAGCGTTCTCTCAGCCTATCCAATGAGCCTGTGAAACGGTTTTCGCTGATTTGAAAATCCATTCGATTTCCCGCAAATCCGTCAATTAGATTTCTTTCAAGCTTTGCGGAGGTTTTTGCGCTTTTACAACATTCATCGGCAAGACCGAAAGCAGCGTGAAAACTTGTATCGGGCGGCACAAACGCTATACCCGTGCATGCATAAAGCGGAACTTTCATATCATCCGAATCCCAAAGAAAGGAATCTTCAAGATTGCTGTACAAAAACTCCGTAAAAGGAAGTGCCAGATAAGCATCACAAATGCAGTTTATGTCATCTCCCGCTCTGTGAATAATACTGAACGAATGTGCAAAATCCGTTTTATCCTTGCGGTGCTCATAATAATATTCTTCAAGCATCCGCATCGTGTCTGCCATTATTCTTGCAAAATTTGTCTCTATGGCTTTGTTTATCTGCCGTCTTCTTTTGATCCCGAGCTTATAATCGGGCGTTTTCTGAAGGATCCGCCCTATCGTGATACCCAAATTGTTCCCGTCGGCATGGATGACTGCAACATATTCCTTGCCATTGGAAGCTGTAGTTGAAGAAATATTCTTCATATCTACTATAATATCTCTGCGCAGTGCTTCTTTGCGGCGGATCAAAGAAGAAACCGAGTATGCATCATTTGAATCTTCCGTGATCCCTATGGCAGGCTCGCCCGTATTATGTTCTTTGATCACAACGGCAAGAGTTCCGAGTGGATCCGATATACTGCTTGACGCTTTAACAATATTCAGCCTTTGATACAGACGGAAAATATCGTCTCCGAAATTATCTGTTTTTTCCGTAACGGCGGCAGATATATTAAGTGAATAGGCATTCTCCAAATAGTACCTCGATACCTTCCGTATGATCTTACGGCAAAGCTCACCGCTTCTGCAAATGAAAAGAGCGTTTCCTGCTGTACATATGATGAGCTGAAAAAGTATCTTGTTTGATTTGAAATACGGGATATCTTCATCGGGATTCATAGATATGTCATATTCGTCCTCATTCAAATGAGGCTCTATATTATGCAGCGCAAAAGCGATCGCATCATCCAGAATATGGTTGATCAGATCGCTTCCGCCAAGAGTATCTATATAGGTGTTCGATCTGAACATAAACCGCTGTATCTGCCTTGTATCCAGAATACAAAGGACCTCTTTATTCAAAAGATCATTGTCCATCGGATCCCTCCTTGAAATATTCATATTTTCTGTATTGTTCAAACAGAAATATTGATTTTTTCTCATTCGTTCCGTCGTCTTTTTTGACCTCTTCGGTCAGACGCTTTGAACAGGAACTTACCACATTGATACCGTCTGTCAGCAACTTGTCAACGAGCATAAAACAGAATGTAAATTCTCCCGCAACAAGAACAGCCTCGGGATGATATTCTTCGATTTTTTCGGCATATTCTTTCACAAGCTCTCGTATCTCTTTTGCAGAGCAATCGGGCGGTATGAACGGGAACGGGATATCTTTCACCTCGCCGTATACAGCAGATGCCTTTTTCTGCACATCGCCCCATATCTCATATGGATGATTTGAACAGTTGATAAACATATAATCCCTCCTATGATGCGGTATCTTTCTTGCCAAGCCGCAGGATATGTCTTTTGCATAAAAACATACCCATCAAAAACCATACAAGCTGTGTTATAAAAGATGAAAGCCATATTCCCCATATCCCGAGCGGTATTGCCACGGTAAATAGCAGACTTAAAAGCGGATTAAAGGCAAATACGCAAATTGTTGATATACGCTGGGGATCTTTTGTCTCTCCCATCCCTCGCATAGAGCCTACACAGATGATACGCACTATCTGAAGGACCGTTATCAGCGCAACTATCATGCTTGTTGTAACACCTTCCGAAATCGCTTCGGTGTCTTTGAAAAACAATCCGAAAAACCATCTTGCACCCGATATATACAAAAAACTCAGTCCCAATGCACATATTACGCCGATCACGATGCCTACACGAATGTATTGCTTCAATTCGTCGTATTTTTTAGCCCCCATGCTCCTTCCCGTCAGAGAAACGACGGCGCTTTGTATTCCGTCTCCGAAAGCAAACGAATAGTTCATAAGTATCATTCCGACACTGTAAACAGCAGTTTGAGCAGAGCTTAAACCCGACAAAATGATACTTGAAAACAGAAAACCTATCCTTGTGAACAGATTTTCTATCACAATATCGCCTGCTTTTGAGTATACATTTTTGAAAATATCGGGATTTGTAAGCCTGCTTTTTTTAAATATTCCTTGCAGGCTCAGAAAGTCCGACTCTTTGACAACAAAAAACAGGCTGACGGTCAATGCCGCCGCCGTACCGAGAACCGTTGCGATCGCATCTCCGGCGACCTCTAACCTCGGAAACCCCAAATGTCCCTCGATCAACAGATAATTGAAGATAATATCCGTAATGCCCATTGTAATATTGGATATCAGCGTCACCCTTGTTTTCCCTATACCCCGCAGTGAAGAATTAAGCACTATGGAAAGCGCCTGGAATATGAGAAACATCATGATAATGCGAAAGAATGAGACCGACATGCTCAATGTATCCTGCTGACGGTTACACAGCCTCATAATAGGTTCTGCAAGAAAAAATGCAAACGCTCCCAATACAACAGACAGGATCACGGCAATACGCAATATCAATTGAAAGTAGTCATTTGCCTCCTTCTTATCTTTTTTCCCGAAAGCCTGGGCAACGAAAACGGAAGCCGCAGTACCTAATGCGTAAAAAACCGCAAAAAAGATCAATTTTGGCTGGGTCGTAAATGAAACGGCAGAAATAGCAGGTTTGCCGAGAACGGATATCATTTTTGTGTCTATAGAGGCAATGAGCACACTGACCATGCTTTCCATGACGGCAGGCACAGCTATTTTAACCATTTCCTGTGTTTGGTGACGATTCATAAAAATCTCCAATAAACTGTATTCAATCGTATATCTTATGATTTTATTTTAACAAAATAAAGCTTATTCCACAATACCAAATCAACACTTTTGCCGGTCGGTTCACCATTTAAATAATGGGCATTTCTAAGGAAACACCGATTGATCGGAGATGTCTTT
>CAMOYW010000160.1 GCA_946630405.1 uncultured Clostridia bacterium
TCCGCAGTGATCGAGTCAAGGCTTACCTGCTTGTCGGAGTTGGCGTTTACGGGGGGAGTCTGCGTGCTCCATTCGTTAAGTATGTCGTAGCAGTATACTTCTATGTTTGAGTAGCCGCATGTGGGAAGGGCTTCGTCTGTAACGATCGCAGTGGCATCGCTTGCGTCGTTGGGGTTTAATCCGTGAGCGCTTTCCCATGAGTCGGGTATACCGTCTTTATCCGTATCGGCGGGAACGGGTGTTCCGAATACAAATTCATCGGAGCCGCCTGCTTCCATTTCATTATTTATAACGGTAACGGTGCCGTTTTTCACTTCGTTCACAAGTCTTGTGTCCTGTGCATCTCTGTGAATTGAGTTTCCTGCTTCTTTGAGTACTTTTGCGTAAGCTGCTTGTGCATCTTCTGCCTTGTAGGGGTTCGCCGTTTCAACGGGAGAAGCAAGAAAATCGCTTGCGTAGCCGTCATACATACCCTTTTTGTTGTCGGCGGTCACTTCGTCACTGCCGTACATATAGTTGCCCGATACGTAGAACTTGCTGCCGTCCACATCGAATATTCTTGAAATACATTTTTCAAGTGTGGAAGGACCGGGCTTGTAGTAGTTGTTTATAAAGTTATGTGAGCCGTTTCCTCTCTCGCCGCCGTAGCCCGAGTTGTGTCCCCAGTTGTACATTACGTTGTTGGCAAAGTCGAGAGCGTTGTTGTAGGTCACGTTGTTGTAGCTGAATCCGCCTTCAAGACGGGGCATTCTCGTGCCGTGGTTAGCCCAGAGGTTGTGAGTGTAGCTTGTGTTGTAGCCGTTAAGTATGGAGCCCATACCGTGCTTTGCTTCGCTCTCGCCCGAGATTATCTCCGCATCCGTGTTGTAGATGCCCGTTTTATCGGGGAAGGCGAGAGATGAGGAAATGATGTTGTACTGTATACTTGAATCTATTATTTCCTTTGCGGTGAAGCATTCATCAACGCCCCAGCTGAAAGTACAGTGGTCTACCACGATGTTTTTGCCCGTAGCGGTAGCGGCATCCTGGTCGTAGCCTTCGCCGAGACGGGTGGTGATATATCTTACGATGATGTTCTCACCGTCTATTTTAATGGAGCCGCCCTTTAACTGTATGCCTTCGGGTGAGGTCTGTCCCATAATGGTGGTGTTGCTGTTTATGTTAAGTCGTCTTTGGCTCTTTGAAGCGGTAGGGTCGATCTCTATCACACCGCTTACGGCAAATACTATCGTTCTGGGATAGGTCGAGTTGCCGTCCGTTCTGTCTTTTCTTAAAAGACCGTAGCGAAGAGAGCCGGGTTCGGGGCTTGATACGCTGTCCGAAAGGTTGGTGACGATGTAAACGTCGCCGGGCTTATCGGCTGTACCTCTGCCGCCCTGAGCGTAGATTCCGCCGCCTTCAACGGTGGGGAATGCGGGGTAGAGCTTAGTCGCCTCGGCTGTCTTTATGGTGGTGACAAATTCCTTGTAGTTGTCTGTCATCTTTGTGGCACATGTGGCAACGACCTTGATATAGTAGGTGGTGTCCGCATCAAAGGAGGAGACCATTTGCTCTACGTACTGATCTTCAAGGAAGAAGGTGTTCTGTCTGTCGTTGGTGTAGGTGCCGTCTCCGTTGGGGCGTGCGAACTTCTTGCCGTGGTCTACGGTGGACATATCGTGGTCGAGAGTCCAGTTTTGCCCGTCTTTGGAGAAATATATACGGTATGCCGAAGCGTAGTTTGGCGAAACTACGGTAGTGTCGATAAATCCGTCCTTAGCTACGACCGAGCTGTCTTTGGGGTCGAGCATGGCAACGGGGTAATCGGACTTGGTGTCGCAAAAGCCCATGTAAATGGGGTTGTCGCCCGACTTGTCGCCGTTATTGGGCTTTACGGTGCCGTCCGCCTGCCAATTGGGGTAGCCTATTATCATACCTGCGGTAGGTGCCGTCCAGCCGCCCGTGGGGTTGCCGTAAGCCGAATTTGACTGTAAGGGATTTGCGTTTATAAGCTCACCGCTTTTGTTTACGGCGGGCCATGTGATGGTTATTTTGCCTTCCTCTATACTTGCTTCGAGGTCGGTCGTTTTCCTGTAATTGTAGCCCTCCACATCGTAGCGTGCGAATGTATTCACCGCAAATGATGTGAGTGCAAGCGTGCAGGCAAGAACGCCAGCAAGTAGTCTTTTTCTCATTGTTTCGCCTTTCTGCTTAAAAGAGCGTTTTTAACAAGTCCGTCGGGGTCTTTGATAAAGAGGTAGCAAAGCCATATCACTGCGCCGAGAGCTACCACACATGCACCGAGGTAAGCATCGTTTATCATATCTTCAAAAGCGGGAGTGAAAAACTCGGCGCCAACTTGAATGTATTCTGCCACTGCATCCACAAGCCACATAAGGGAAGCTCCCCAATACATAAAGCAAAGGACTTCAAGGTGCATGGGCGATTTGAAATTGTCTTTGTAGAGCTTTGCCGTTACGAATATTGCGGCAAAAAGCGTTATCAAAAGTGTCATATCGATTACCTTTCTTTTAAAAAAGCCACTCACATGCGAGTGGCTTTGAGTTTATTAAATTAGTTGCAGATATTAAGCTCTGTGCTCTTATCAAAGATGTGAACTCTGTTCATATCAAGAGCAACTCTTAATGTGTCGCCGAGGCGAGCCTTTGAACGTGAGTTAACGGTAGCAACCATGTTCTGACCTGCTACAAGGAGGTAAAGGTTTGTGGTAGCACCTAAAAGCTCCGTAACCTCTACTTCTGCGTTTACAACGCTCTCGGGGCTTGTTGTAAGGAAGATGTCCTCGTCGTGGATATCCTCGGGACGGATACCCATTACAACATCCTTGCCTACATAACCGCCGTCGATAAGGGGCTTAACCTTGCTCTCGGGAAGCTTGATGGTGTACTCGCCGAACTGAGCGGATACATCGGAGCCGTTCTTAACGATCTTAACGTTTAAGAAGTTCATCTGAGGAGAGCCGATGAAGCCTGCAACGAAGAGGTTATCGGGGTTGTTGTAAAGGTTCTGAGGTGTATCGACCTGCTGGATGATACCGTCTTTAAGTACAACGATTCTTGTACCGAGTGTCATAGCCTCTGTCTGGTCGTGTGTAACGTAGATGAAAGTTGTCTGAAGCTTGTTGTGAAGCTTAGCGATCTCACTTCTCATCTGTACACGAAGTTTTGCATCGAGGTTTGAAAGAGGCTCGTCCATGAGGAATACCTTGGGGGAACGCACGATAGCACGACCCATGGCAACTCTCTGTCTCTGACCACCGGAGAGAGCCTTGGGCTTTCTGTCAAGGAGATGGTCGATGTCGAGGATCTTAGCTGCCTCGTGAACCTTTTTATCTATCTCGGGCTTGGGCACCTTTCTTAACTTAAGTGCGAATGCCATGTTATCATATACAGTCATATGAGGATAAAGAGCATAGTTCTGGAAAACCATTGCTATATCTCTGTCCTTGGGGGATACCGTGTTGCAAAGCTTATCGCCGATGAAAAGCTCGCCGTTGGAAATATCCTCAAGACCTGCGATCATTCTGAGTGTAGTTGACTTACCGCAGCCGGAGGGTCCTACGAATATGATGAACTCCTTATCTGCTATATCAAGAGAGAAGTTCTTAACCGCAATAAAGCCATTCGGGTATTTCTTTACGATATTTTTTAATTTTACTTCTGCCATTACTTTTCCTCCTTATAATGGGTTCGAGTCGTGGTCGAAGCCACGCTCAACGAGTGCCAATATGCACCCATTAATCTGTAATTAATAATACAGCATTTCGCCCTTTCTCTCTATGTTAAAACCTTACAAATAGTAAGCTGATATTTTGGTAATATTGCCCTAAGTGAAACATTAATTTAATATTTTTTAAGAAAAATGTCATTTTAATGCAATTTTAATCTTCAAAACCCTATCAAAATAAACAATTTCACTAAAATATTGCAAACGGTAGCATTTTTAACAATATTTGCTTGTATTTTTTGTGTCAATTTTGTGTAAAATAGTATTGATTTGAGGGGGAGGAGCGGAGTTTAGGCGATTTTCCGCTTATGATACCAAAACAAATCGGAAATATTGTTGTGGCTTATTGCAACAAAAAGTTTAATATGTTAAAATTACGGTAAATAATGAAGGTCATGGTTTCGGAGGGGGTTATTTAATGAAGAAGAACGGGAAGATCACTTCGGTGGCGGTTTT
>CAMOYW010000161.1 GCA_946630405.1 uncultured Clostridia bacterium
AGTACGTCAACACCCGTTTTCGTATCCAAAGCACCCGTCGGCTCGTCGCAAAGCAAAAGGTCGGGATTTTTACACAACGCTCTTGCTATGGCAACTCTCTGCTGCTGTCCGCCCGACATCTTTGCAGGGAAATAGCCCGCCCTTTGAGAAAGACCCACGGCATCCAAAAGCTCTTTCGGGTCTAATGCTTTGTCCGTAAGCTCTGCCGCAAGCTCTATATTTTCAAGTGCGGTCAAATTCGGCATAAGGTTGTAGAACTGGAACACAAAGCCCACATATTTGCGCCTGTAATCGGTAAGTCCGCTTTTATTGAGCTTATGCACCTCTATATCGTTGTAAAAAAGCTTTCCTCCCGAGATAGTCTCTATGCCGCCTATAATATTAAGCATGGTACTTTTACCCGAACCCGAAGGACCCAATACCACCACAAACTCTCCTTCGTTTATGGTAAAGTCCACTCCGCGAAGAGCGTTCACAACGACCTCGCCGGTCACAAATTTTTTAATAAGTCCTTCTGCTCTTAATATTTCGCCCATACCACACCTCTTAATTATCTTAAATATAATAAACGGATTATATCATACTTTTGTCACTTTGTCAAAAAAAAAATTAAAGGGTGACCGAAGCCACCCTTTTAGACAAAAATCAAATATTAGCCCTGTACCTTTTTAAGGTTGTATGCACAGTAAACGAAAAGACCGGATAATACAAGTCCGAGTACGTTTGAGAAAGGATTTCCGCCCTGTGATAAAGCTGATAACGAGCCTAACACCTGAAGTGCAAGAGCAATAACACCTACTACGAAAGCGGGCTTTGCGCTCTTACCTTTAGCTGCATTTAAACCGAAGATACCCTGAAGAAGATTGAAAACACCTGCAAGGATCATAAGAACAGCAGCTACGATCAACACACCGCCCACAGCGCCTGTTGCGGTAGCGGCATCCATATCGGTACCGAGACCTTCATTCATTGCTGCAAGATCTTCACTGTCGATCTGAGATGTAACTTCGGGGTTACCTGCCTGAGATGCTACCAATCCACCGCCTGCAAGAGAAAGCACTCCGCCAAGGAAGCAGAATACTGCACCGATGATAGATAAGATAGCAAGTACCTTGATCGTCTTTGAAAAGTCCATAATTCCCTCCTGTATTTGAAAAATACGATTTCGCCGAATATCGGCTGTTACAGCTTGATTATAACATATATAACGAGTATTAACATTACAGTTACATTACAGTTACATTACATTCTTTTCAAACAAAAAAAAAGGTATGAAACCACATCCTAAAATCCCACAGGACTATAACATTTTGACGACCCACCATATTTTTTCCAAATAGAATTTATGCAGTTAATTTAATACCCGGTTTTGGGACGACATTTGCCAAAAAAAGGGAATGTAATAATGTAAATTTGACACACTTTATACACCATTTACACAGAGTTATATAATAATCTGTGACAAAAAATAACGGCGGCAACTGTATGTGCAAAAAAATGTAATAAAACGGAAATATTATTTTTATGGACTAATTTGTAAGTTTATGATAAGATGGTTTTTGGAACATCACTGATCGAGAAAGCGGTAAATACTAATGTGTGAGAAATTACACTGATGTACCGGGACGGTGTGACCTCTATCCGAGGAGGTGAGTACATATCATCAACACGGAAAGGGGGTGTTCGGTTATGCTTACGATTGAACAACTTATGGGCTTGGCAAGTCTTTGCCTGGCTTTTTATGAGTTAGGATACCTACACGGCAGAAACAACAACGAACATAAAAACAACCGCCCTTCGACCAAAAAGTAAGCGGTTGTTTTTAATAACTAAACTTTGAGGTCACACCGTCCTATCGTGAAGTGGTGTTCCTTTTTTGTAATATGATTATATCATTGTTTGAACAGCAAGTCAACAAAATTTTTTGTGCTTTTCTCAAAACGGAACACAACCTCCCTAACCTGAAAGAAAACAAAACTTTCTTTCAAAGCCATTACCCTCTGCTTTTAAGCTTAGGTCCGTATGTCCACGAATATCCTCTGCACGAAGGGTTTTGACATGTCTGACCCATTCTGCACATAGTATGGTCGTGCATAAGGAATATTTTCGTCACAAGTGCCGAACCGCCGCAAAGAGGGCATGTGGTGCGCGCACTGTCGTAATGCACTATCTCGTCCGCACTGCAATCGGTAGAAGTTTCAAGCTTTCCGCCCGAAACACTCTTCATAAGGTCATCATCAAGCTTTTTTCCAACATTCATATTCATATACTTCCTCTCCTTAAGACTGCAATACATTCCGTTCATTTCCGATTTGTGAAATTATACCACACATTTTCATATCCGTTTATTAAAATATTATTACAAATTGGATATTGCAAAGGGAAAGGTATTGGTATATAATTAATGAAATAAATAACATATTAATAAATACATATTAAGGAGAATAAAATGAAAACAGGTTTTAAACAATTTATGGCAGGCTTTGCCGCAGCCACACTTCTTTTGGGCAGTGTTCAGGCTTTTGCCGACAGCGAACATAAAACCATAGATGTGGTATTTAACAAGATCAAAATACTCGTAAACGACAAAAAAGTAGATAAAGAAAACTTCGTATTCAACGGCATTACCTACGTGCCTCTTCGCTCCGTGGCGGAACTTTTGAACGCAAGGGTGGATTATGATGCCGAAACGAGCGAGGCAAGGATAACTCTCCCCAATGCACCCAAAGAGGAAGAACCCGCAAAGGCGGAAGAAACTGAAACTCCCCTCATTGCCAAAATAGGCGAAGGCATAACTCTTAACTGCGCCGTTCCCACCAACAGCAGTAAAGGATACAGAACGGCAGAGTTGACGATCGCCAATTTCACTAAGTTCGGCATTACAGACGTGTCTGCCGAATACCTGAACCAAAAGAACAATAAATCCGTGATATTTAAAACCAAAGCCATTACGGATAAGCAAACGAATCTTACCTCAATAGTCGGAGCGACCGTTGAAACGGGAGATCTGAAGCTTAAGAGCTGCACCTACACCATTTCGGACGGCACAAGAACAAAAACTCTCAAATACAACGCAGACACCGACACATACCTTGAATTGAAATAAATAAAATATATGACAAACCTCGACATACTTCTCCTGGCAATTTCCCTTGCTATGGATGCCTTTGCCGTCAGCGTGGCAAACGGTGCGGTGCTTAAAGGCTCCCACCTTTACCACGGGCTCAGATTCGGAACGGCATTCGGCATATTTCAGGCATTTATGCCCCTTTTGGGCTATGCTTTGGGCATCACGCTTTCGGGCTTTATAGCAAATATAGATCATTTCATCGCATTCGGGCTGCTTACGTTTATCGGGATAAACACCATACGTGAGGCTCGAAAAGGAGAAGAGGTCGGAGATACAGTTACCCTCGGCAAACTCATAATTTTTGCCATTGCCACAAGCATAGATGCGCTTGCCGTAGGTGTGACCTTCGCATTTTTCAATGTAAATCTGGCATTTGCCTGCACCGTGATAGGCGTTGTGGCATTTATCTTCTCCTTTGCGGGCATCATACTCGGCAAAAGGCTCGGCTCTTTTGCGGGCAAATATTCAGCCTATCTGGGCGGTACGGTTTTGATACTGCTCGGGATCAAAATATTGGCAGAGCATTGGATAATACCTATGTTTATGTAGGAGGTGAACAGATTGACTATAAGAGAACAGACCGAAAAACTCGAAGAAGAATATCTCTCGCCCTATGCCATGCTCAGCACGAAAACGGCAGGAAGGGCGCAGTACGAAAAGCCCTGTGATATTCGCACCTGCTTTCAGCGTGACAGAGACAGGATAGTACACTCAAAGGCGTTTAGGCGGCTCATGCACAAAACGCAGGTCTACATCAGCCCCGAAGGCGACCATTACAGAACAAGACTTACCCACACCATGGAAGTCTCGCAAATATCAAGAACGATAGCAAAGGCGCTCCGCTTGAACGAAACTCTCACCGAAGCCATTGCGCTCGGGCACGACCTCGGCCATACTCCCTTCGGCCACCTCGGAGAAAGGGACCTTGCAAGCGTTGTACCGGGCGGGTTCCACCACAATGAACAAAGCGTGCGGGTAGGGAGCCGCATCGAAAAGAACGGCATGGGCTTAAATC
>CAMOYW010000162.1 GCA_946630405.1 uncultured Clostridia bacterium
CGGAAATAATTCGTATATAAATCTGGATGCGTTTACGGGTGAGAAGCTTAACTACAACGGTGAGCCGGAAAAGCCTGAAAAAACAGGATATACCGACCTTGACGATCATTGGTGCAAAGAGGCAGCCGAGGCTCTTATCTCATATGGCATGAGTTTTGATTCTGATGAATTTATGCCCGATAAAGAGGTCACGTTAAAAGAATTTATCGTCTTTACAACGGGAAATGAGGATTTTACCGACCGTGACATAAAAATGCAAATTGAACGTGTCTTCGGAGAAGGAAGAAATGCTGACGATGTAATGACCCGTTACGATATGGCGTGTTTCGTTGTAAATGGGCTTAATTACACGGATGTGGCAATGAATTGCGAATTTGCTGTTCCTTTTTCGGATGTGAATGACAAAAACAATTCCAACGTGGCTATATGTAAAGGCTTGAACATAATGAAGGGTGCAAACGGAAGGTTCAACGGCGACAGACAGTTGACAAGGGCAGAAATGGCACAGACACTTTATAATATGCAAACAAGGAGTAAATGATCAAGTAACTTCAAGTGAATAGTTCGTCGTTTCCTTAATGAATAAAAGGGTGTGTGAAAAAACTCATTTTCACACACCCTTTTTGGGGAAAACATTGCTCGATTAGATCGGGTTTCCCGGGTTTTATTTTATTATTTTACAAGGCTGTTGGAAAGCACATCCTGCATTTTGCTTGCAAGTACGAATTCCATATCTGCTTTACCGTATTCGGGTATTTCGTCAAGGTCGGGTCCGTTTTCTATGGGGATTATGACCTTCTTGACTCCTGCACGTTTAGCGGCAAGGACCTTTTCCTTTAAGCCGCCTATCGGCATGACTTTTCCCCTTATACTTATTTCTCCCGTCATGGCAATGTCCTTGCGCACGGGTTTATCCGTCATAGCCGATATCATGGCTGTTGCCATGGTAATACCTGCGGAAGGTCCGTCTTTGGGAGTGGCACCTTCGGGAATATGGATGTGAATATCCGTTTCGTCAAAGTTAATGTCTATCCCGAGTTTATCGGAATTTGCTCTTATATAGCTGAGGGCGGCATTGTAGCTTTCCTCCATAACTTTTCCGATGTTTCCCGTTATCTTGAAATTTCCCTTACCTTTAAGGATATTGACTTCGACATTCAGAGTGCATCCGCCTACACTTGTCCAAGCAAGTCCTCGGCATATTCCGACCTCGTCCTTTGCGGCTATGGTCTCGGGAAGGAATTTCTTTCTTCCGAGATAATCGGTCAGGTTTTTGGCTGTGACAGAGATGTTTTTATCATCGTTTGTAAGCTTTTCTTTTATGGCTTTTCGACAGATAGAACCTATCAAACGTTCAAGGCTTCTTACGCCCGCTTCTCTTGTATAGCAGTCTATCAGTTCTTCAACGGCTTTTGTGCGGAATTTCAGTTCCTTCTTTGTCAAGCCGTGCGCCTTTAATTGCTTGGGTATAAGGAAATCTTCGGCAATATGGAGCTTTTCTTGAGCGGTGTAGCTTGACAATTCCACAATTTCAAGTCTGTCTCTCAAAGGTCCGGGAATGGTATCAAGGCTGTTTGCGGTACATACAAAAAGTACCTTGCTCAAATCGTACGCCATTTCGAGATAATTGTCTCTAAAGGTGGAATTTTGCTCTCCGTCAAGTACTTCAAGAAATGCGCTTGACGGGTCTCCTTTGTAGCTTGAACCGAGCTTGTCTATTTCGTCAAGAAGCATTAAAGGGTTTGAGGATTTAGCCTGTCTGATGGAAGTTATGATCCTTCCCGGCATAGAGCCTATATACGTTCTTCTGTGACCTCTTATTTCCGCTTCGTCACTCAGTCCGCCGAGACTCATTCTTACAAAGTTTCTTCCCGTAGCTCTTGCTATACTTTTTGCTATTGAGGTCTTTCCGACTCCCGGAGGACCCACAAGGCAAAGTATGGGAGCGTTGAGGTCGTTGACTCTCATCCTTACCGCAAGATACTCAACTATTCTTTCCTTTACCTTTTCAAGTCCGTAATGATCCTCGTTGAGTATTTTCTCTGCTTTTACGATGTCCTTGTTTTCTTCGGTAACATAAGCCCACGGAAGTTCAAGAACGGTGTCGATATAATCTCTTATATAGCTTGCTTCCTGGCTTATCTGACCGCTTTTCAGTCTGTCAAACTCCTTTTCAAGCTTTTCAACGGCATAGTCGGGCAGATTTTTCTCGTCCATTCGCTTACGATAGTCCGATATTTCTTCACCCACACCGCTCTTGTCGCCAAGCTCATCATTTATGGCTTTAAGCTCTTCCCGAAGGAAGTATTCTTTTTGCTGCTCCTCCATATTCTCACGAGCCTTTATCATAATATCGTTTTTGATATTGGTACGGAGGTTTTCTCTTTCCATCGCCTGTATGGTCAGCAAGGCACGTTCTGCAATGTCGCTTTCTTCAAGTATGGCTCTTTTGTCTTTTAGAGTTTTAATGATCTTATCGCCAAGTTTATCACAAAGTTCACCCAGATTTTTGATGGTGCGTATCTCGTTTAAAAGCACACCGGAAGAAATGGGGGTGATAGAGCGGTATTTGTTAAAAAGATCCTGCAATGCTTCCATGGAGGCGGCATTTTCGTCGGGATTAATGACCTGTATCTCGTTTACCGAATCAACGGAGCAGAGATAGAAATCCTCCTGTTGCTCAATACCCGAACAAAAAGCTCTTTCCATAGCCTCAACATTGATTTTTACATTGCCGTCAAGACCTCTCATGGCATTTTTTATGCGAGCGGTCACACCGATACGCTTAATATTATCGTCCTTCATACCCGTTGATGCGTCGTGCATATTGGCAAGGAAGATGTAGTTATCGTTTCCGAGTGCGGCTCTTATGCCTTCTATATCTTCATTTTGCTCTATATTGATAGAGTAGTTGTTTTTAGGGAAAGGAACCATACCTTCAAGAAGTATGATAGGCATTAACTTTTTTGTCATACGGTATCCTCCTTTTCAAGTAGTTCTATAAGTTTGTTGGCTCTTGACACAAATCCAGTCATAGCATCTTTGTCGAGCGTTTTGTGAGATATTGCAGCAAGGTCGTATATATATCTTACTATAAGGTCTGTTTCTTCAGCTTTGCTCTCATTATCGGCAAGAGATGTAAGTCTTTGTATTACGGGGCTTGCAGAGTTGAGCACAAGTGTCTCTTTTCCGCCTTCTCCCAAATCAAACCCGTAAAGCCTGCTCATTTCGTTCATTCTTCTTTGATGCTCGTCAAGTTCAAGCATAGCGGCACTCTCCGCTTTCAAAGGCTCGACCTTTATATTCAGCTTATCTTCACCGAATTTTTCCTTGAACAGCTTCTCAAGCTTATCTTTATCTATTTCTACTTCCGTATCGGATTTAAGAAGCTCGGAAATATCGGAATCTATTCTGGCAAATTTCACACCGTCAAGCTTTTGCTCAAGCATACCGAGGAAAGGCACATCAAGTCTTGTATCAAGTATAACGGGTATCATTTCGTTTTGCTTAAACAATTCCACATACTGTGCCTGTTGCTTCTCGTCGTCGGTATAGAATATGGTCTTATCTTTCTTTGAAAGATTCTGGTCAAGATACTCGCTTGTCGTCACATATTTACTATCCGTAGTTTTGAAAAGGAGCGTATCTTTTATCTTGTCATAGAAATCATCGTCACGAAGGCAACCGTATTTAATAAACTGACTGATATCGTCCCAAAATCCCTCAAAGCCCGATCTGTCTTTTTTGAAAAGTGAATTGAGCTTATCGGCGACCTTTTTGGTGATGTATTTGCTTATCTTGGTCACATATCCGTCGTTTTGAAGAAAACTTCTCGATACGTTCAAAGGAATATCGGGACAATCAAGTGTACCTTTAAGCAAAAGAAGATATTCGGGTATCACTTCTTTAAGGTTGTCTGCAATAAATACCTGATTGTTATACAGCTTGACCTGACCCTCTATTGCTTCAAGCTCATGTTTAAGCTTAGGGAAATACAGTATTCCTTTCAATCTGAAAGGATAGTCCATATTTAAATGTATCCAGAAAAGAGGCTCGTTGAAGTCTGTGAAAACCTTATGATAAAACGCCTTGTATTCCTCGTCGGTACATTCCGAAGGCTTTTTAAGCCAAAGAGGCGAAATG
>CAMOYW010000163.1 GCA_946630405.1 uncultured Clostridia bacterium
CACGGTAAGGCTCTCCGGCGAAAGCTCAGCTATCTTTTCAAGGGTATCTCTGACATCGTTTACTGTTTCGCCCGGAAGCCCCATGATAATATCCATGTTAATGTTGTCAAATCCGCACTCTCTTGCGAGCAGAAATGCCCTTCTTACATCTGCTACCGTATGCCGCCTGCCTACAAGATCCAGTGTTTTCTGCTGCATGGTCTGGGGGTTTACCGATATCCTCGTTGCTCCCGCTTGCTTGATAAGGCGAAGCTTTTCTCTTGTGACGGTATCGGGTCTGCCTGCCTCTACGGTATATTCTTCGGCTGTGCCGAAGTATTTGCCCGTCATATCAAGAAGCCTTTCAAGCTGTGTTTCGTTGAGAGATGTAGGCGTACCGCCGCCTATGTATATACTGTCGATCTCACGGGTTTTTGTAAAATGCGAGGTAAACTCCATTTCCTTTTCAAGTTGATCGAGATAAGAGTCTACCTTTTTGGAATATTTATCCAAAGGGTAGGAGGTAAAGGAGCAATAAAGACAGCGGGACGGACAAAAGGGGATGCCTATATATATCCCTATCTTGCCGCTGCCGCTTTTAACTATCTTTTCTTCGTTAAGGGACACCTCGCACATGAGAGCAAGTTTTTGGTCGCTAACGAGATAATACTCTTTCAGCTCGTGTCTTATCTCATCTTCCGTCATGCCCGATGCTCGCATTTCGCTTATAAGCTTTGCGGGTCTTACTCCCGTGAGTATACCCCATGGCATGGAGTAGCCCTTGTGGGCGTTGATAGCATTAAATACGGCAAGGCAAATTATGCGCTTATGCTCTCTGTCGGTATCGGTTCGACCTTCGGCAAAGCCTTCGGAGAGAAGTTCTCCGTTTTCGTACAGTGCGGCTCTTGCTTTTTCACCGTCACGCTCTGCGTACAGAGTTATACCGTTTGAAGTATCGAACACACGTATATATTTTTCGTTTGGATAAAACATCATCAGCACGGAGACGATATCGTCCGTACAGTCGTGTCCTTTTAAAACGTAATTCATAAAAATTCTCCTGCTTTAATGTATATATTTTATCAAATATTCGCTTTTATTGCAACATATAATTGGTGTGGATAAATGAGTCGGAGAGATCGGGCTAAAATAGCAAAATGTCAAGTTTATAAATAAATATGTAAAATATACTTGACATTTATATAAATATATGCTACATTATTGTTGTAAGAAACAAACAGAGAATAAAGGAGGTTAATTATGTTTGATATTATTCCGTTTGTCTTTGTTATCATTGTAATGCTTTATTTTATAATGGTATTTAAACGCCACGAGGAGAAGAATAATTATGATGAAAGGCAAAAGCTTGAAAGAGAGAAGGGTTATGCCATTGCATGTAAAACACTGCTTTGCATAAATACCGTTGTAATCCTTTTGAACGCCAAAGAGATCACGTTTATGCCGACTTACATACTTGCGGCTGTAAACATCTACGTGGGTATTTTTGTGTTTGTGATGTACTGCGTTATAAAGGGTGCATATTTCGGAACTCAATATAAAGGGTTTGTATATCCGCTTTTATGCTTCTTTGCGAGTGTATTTACGATAGTATGCGCCTATCCCACTTTTTCCAATATGCCGATAGTTAAAGACGGTATGCTTACATCAAGCTTTCTTGCGGTAATGATAAGTGCTACATTCTTTTTGATGAGTATTGTGATGATAGTAAAGCTTGTGTTACCCGAAAAGGAGGATGAAGAATGAAAAATCTTCGTCTTAAAGCCGCCCGTGCCGCAAAGGATATGTCCCAACAGCAACTTGCGGAAAAAGTAAACGTATCTCGCCAAACCATAAGCGCCATAGAAAAAGGGGACTATAATCCCACAATAAATCTTTGTATAGCAATATGCAAGGCGCTCGATAAAACACTGGACGAGGTGTTTTGGGAGTAGATATTTGAATAATATATGAAAAATATGATTTTTCGACTTGGCGTAAAATGTCAATAAGCAGGGTGAAGAGTGATTCCTCACAACGATTTGCTTTATAATGCCTTTTTGAATATCGACAGAAAAAAAGCACCCTTTCGGGTGCTTTTAAATATTTGAATATTATCAATCCATACGCACAACATTGATGGATGCGGTCTCGTATTGGTTGGTTGCGGGGTCTACCGCTTTGATAACGAGCACGCCGTCGTCGCCGAGGTTCATCTCAACATATACGGGTGTACCTCTGGGAACGGGGGCGGAGAAGCCGAGGGTTATATCCATGAGCTTAACGCCTGCGTCAAGGTCTGCATACTCGCCTCTTGACTCGTTCTGGTATACACCGAAGAGAACGGAGGTCTGACCGTCGATAAGTGTTTCAAATTCGTGCTTAACAACGGGTGTGGGAAGAGGAGTTTTGGAGATAACCATGTTGGCGATCTTTTCAACATCTCCTGCGTAGGTGTTTGTACCGTAGCTGAAAGGAGCAAGCTGGAGAACGAGGTTGTCGTTATCCGCAAAACGCGCTGCACCGAAAGCTATGGCTTTATCGGGGCGGTGAAGGTGAACTCTTGCCTCCTCGCCGAGGATCGCTTGAAGACCCTTTTTAACCTGGGGCATAAGGGAACTACCGCCTACCATAGCCACATGAAGATGCTCGGAGCCTAACAGGGAGTTACGCTCTACAAGCTTTTTGGTGATCTCCATGGTCTCGGTGATAAGATCCTTTGTAGCCTCTTCAAATTCTTCTCTTGTAACGTTTACATCGTAGAACAGACCGTCAAACTGTACCTCGACCTCTGTTCTTACGTCGTCGGAAAGCTCTTCTTTCGCTTTACGAGCCGCCATAAGAAGGTCGTGGCGTGTACGAGCGTCTCTTGAAAGGTCTATCTGGCAGTCACGAAGGAATACGGTTTGAAGATACATTGCGAAATGTTCGTCAAAGTCCTTTCCGCCTATTTCCGTACCGTCGAAGTCCACAACTCGGTAGGGCTGTTCTTCAAAAGGTGTGGGGATAACGAGGGCAACGTCGAATGTGCCGCCGCCAAGGTCGTATACAAGCACCTGGTCTGCCGCATTAATAAGCTCGCTGTAGTCGATAGCAGCCGCAACGGGTTCCTGGATGAAGTTTTTGATCGTAAGTCCGGCACCGCCGTCAAGTCTGGAAACTTCGGCAGCCTTTCTTAAAAGTGTACGCTCTTTATCGCCGAAACGAACGGGAACGGAAAGAACTGCCTCGTAAATGGTGTGCTCTCTAAACTCGGTCTCAAGTTGTTCGTTTGCCTCTGCGGTGATTTTTGCAATGATACGGGCGCAAATATCGCCTGCGCCGTAGTGTACACCGTCAAGCTCGTATTCCGTACCGTTGGGAAGCTCGCTCTTGACATTGGTAACTACGCACTCGGGATTACGGTTGCCGTAAGCCTCTGCCTTAACACCCACCATTTCACCGTTTCTTCTGTCGAAGTAAAATACGGAGGGAATACCTCTGTTACCGTTGTTTGTCTTCATGGAGAGAAGTGAACGCGGCTCTCCGTTTATTACAACGGCAGGGAAGGAATAACAAGTACCAAAATCAATGCCTAATCTCATAATCTACACCTCATCCTTGCTTAACTGTTTTTACAATGGCTTTAAGTAAAATACCGCCACTGTTTTTGAAGCCCGAATCCACACAGTCCTCAATAAGCATATCAAGTCCCTGAGAATCCATATCTGCATCCTCGTGTATTTCGGGGTCGAATGTCTGTCCCTTCTGAGGGATAAATTCCTCAACTCCGATAGAGTTGAGCGTTTTAAGAATTCTTTTTCTTACAGCCGTGATGGTTGCGTATACGCGCTTGATGTCGTCGTTTTCAAGCGCAAGTTTGTTCATGTTGGCAAGAAGTCTGTCTATTTCTCTTACTCTTGTAGCCAATTCGGTAAAGGGCTGGTGATAAAGTGAATTCTGAAGGCTTTCCACCGCCTTTATAGTTGCTGTGAGCTGCTGGCGGATATCCTTGCTTGTTTCGTCAACGATGTTGCGAGCCTTTTCGTACATTTCAACATGTGCGGTAGAATCTTCGTCGTTTGCAGTTTCGCGGCGGAATTCTGTCACGAGCTTTTCAAACTCAGCTACTACATCTCCGCTTGCTTCGGTCTTTGCTTCGCCTTTGCTCTCGTTCTTT